>JBDLWG010000489.1:0-4384 GCA_039804385.1 Bacteroidota bacterium | reverse complement strand
CGATGCGTTGAGAACGCCGAGAGGGAAGGGAAAAAAAACAGGTTCCCTCCATGAAGTTCGTGCGATTGCCTTGTTATCCACTGTTTTGAAAGCCTTGCGGGAAAAACACCATTTGGATACGTCGGAAATTGATGATGGAATTTTCGGTTGCGTCACGCCGACCGATGACCAAGGTGGCAATATTGCGAAATCGGCTTTGTTGTTTGCGGATTGGCATGAACGGGTTGGGGGCGTGCAAATCAATCGTTTTTGCGCCTCTGGGCTGGATGCGGTCAATTTGGCGGCGATGAAAGTGCGTTCTGGATTAGAAGATTTCATTGTGGCGGGCGGTGTGGAGAGCATGAGTCGCGTCCCGTTGAATGAAGATGATGGACCCTTGCTTTTTGACCCGAATGTGATGACGCATATTGGTTATTTGCCGCAAGGCGTTTCGGCGGATTTGATAGCCACGATTGCAGGTTTTTCGCGGGCAGATTTAGATGAATTTGCGTTAAAATCACAACAACGCGCTTTTTTTGCGCAAGAAAATGGGTATTTTGATAAATCCATCGTGCCGATTCGAGACCGAAGTGGTTTGATGATTTTAGAAAAAGATGAATATTTGCGTCCAAATACGAGTTTGGAAACGTTAGCAGCCTTGAAATCATCGTTTCAGCACATGGGTTTGATGGGTTTTGATGCGATGGCTTTGCAAAAGTATCCGTCTGTTGAACGGGTTGAACATCATCATACGGCGGGCAATTCGTCGGGCATTGTGGATGGTGCGACGGCTGTTTTGGTGGGCAATCGGGCAAAAGGACGTGAATTGGGTTTGAAACCAAGAGCTAAAATTCGGTCTATCGGGACGGTGAGTACAGAGCCGACGATTATGTTGCGCGGTGCAGTGCCTGCGGCACAAAAAGCATTGCGTAAAGCTAAAATGACGGCGGCAGATATTGATTTATGGGAATGTAACGAAGCATTTGCGGCGGTCGCGCTCCATTTTCAACGCTCTTTTGGGTTGGATGATTCGATTTTCAATGTCAATGGCGGCGCGATTGCGCTCGGACACCCGCTTGGCGCGACAGGGGCGATGTTATTAGGGACGCTTTTGGACGAAATGGAACGGCGCGATTTGAATACAGGTTTAGTTGCCCTGTGTGCGGGTGCGGGCATGGGGGTGGCAACTATCATAGAACGCGTCTAAATACTAAAAATAATTGTAACAAGCATCATAACAACCTTTGGAGGGTTTCAAACCCTCCAAAGGTTTGATTATCAAATAATAACATGATAAAATTAAAATTAATAACATTTGGATTTTTTTTAGCAACTTCCCTATCGGCACAATTGCCTGATTTAAATAATTTGAAGGAAGTGCGCCCCTGTTGGGACAACATGAAACTGTTTTTTGGCAAAGAAGACCCCGTTTCTAAACAATTAGTACGTGATTCGGTGATGCTGAAAGATTGGATTTTTGGACAAAATGAATCTGCTTTTACCGAAATCCAAGATTTGGATGGTAAAAAATGGTCTCCACAAGATTTTGCTGGTAAAATCGTGGTTTTAAATTTTTGGTTCATCGGCTGTAAACCGTGTATGATGGAGATTCCTGCGATTCATAAATTGATGGATTATTATCAAGATAAAAACGTGGTTTTTCTATCTTCTTCAGTGGATGATAAAGCCAAAATCACGGAATGGTTGAGTACCAATGTTTTAAAAATCCCGATTATTGCTAAAAGTTACAATCGACCTGACCAATGTGTTTTGATGGGTCGCCCATTGAATATGGTGATTGATGCGAATGGCGGTTTGCAATATTTGAAAATGGGTGGTTCGGCGGGCGAAAAGGCTGCTACAGAATTGTTTGATAACCTCACGCCTTTGATAGATGGTTTATTAAAAAATTAGGATTCTTTTTTGAATTAGGAATGCGGGAATTGTAGGAATTAAGGAAGTGTTGGTTATGGGATACAATGGATGTACGGATGGAACGGATTCGCACTGATTGGTACGGATTGGTTGTTTTAAAAAAAATCCGTACCAATCGGTGCAAATCCGTTCCATCTGTACATCCATCCTATCCCAAAATCACCCAACCTAGAAGTATATAATTGAGACACATTACAAATTTTACAAAAATTAAAAAAAGGTGATTATTAATAATTCAAAATTACGGATTGTTTTCATGGGGACACCCGATTTTGCGGTCGTTTCGTTAGCTATTTTAATCCAAAATGGCTATCAAGTAGTCGGTGTTATCACGGCGACTGATAAATTGGGCGGGCGGGGCAATAAACAATTGCTTCAATCGCCTGTAAAACAGTATGCTTTAAAGCATGGATTGCCCGTTTTGCAACCCGAAAAGCTCAAAAATCCAACTTTTATAGCGGATTTGAAGGCTTGGAAAGCCGATTTGCAAATTGTAGTTGCGTTTCGGATGTTGCCCGAAATGGTTTGGAATATGCCACCTTTGGGTACGATGAATGTACATGGTTCGTTGCTGCCGAAATATCGGGGTGCTGCACCGATTCATTGGGCAGTCATCAATGGCGAAAAAGAAACAGGCGTGACCACTTTTTTGTTGAAACACGAGATTGATACGGGCGATATTTTGTTATCCAAAAAAATGGGCATTGCAGACCATGATACGACAGGCGATGTACACGACCGAATGATGCATTTGGGCGCGGAAGCCTTGTTAGAATCCGTTCAAAAAATAGAATCAGGCAATGTTCAACTCCTGCCGCAACCTGATGTTGAGGCAACACACGCGCCGAAATTGTTCCATGAAATGTGCGGGATTGATTTCAATAAACCTGTTTCGGAAGTGCATAATTTTATCAGAGGCTTGTCGCCGAATCCGACCGCATGGATGATGTTAAATGATTTAAAATTAAAAGTTTATAAATCATCCAAAGAAAGGATTGCGCCAAGCGAACCCGCAGGACAATTGGTTTCAGATAATAAAAAGTTTGTAAAAGTGAGTTGCCAAGATGGGTACATTCATTTTTTAGAATTGCAATTGGAAGGGCGCAAGCGGATGGACGTAAAAACGTTTTTGAATGGTTACAAAATTTAAATAAATTAAGAAGCGTAGGTTTCGGAAACCTTCAAGGTTTCCGAAACCTAATCCGAAATCGAATTATTGTTTTACAAATGGAATGCTTTCATGCCCCACTTGAAGCCTATAAATTCCTTTGGGCAAATCGGATAGGATTATTGCTGTATGCGATTGCGTTTTGCCTTTTCGTACCATTTGTCCAATCCCATTGATGATTCTAAAATCTTGATTATCAATGCTTTCGAGGTTTAAAACGTCATTAGCAGGATTGGGATAGGCTTTCAATCGGTTGGATTCGGGCAATGATTTTGTTGGCAATAAGACATCGTATATAGGACATTGACCTGTTGTTTGTAACAAAATCGGTTGATTCGAGTCATCGTTGTAAACCACCGTACCCGATGTACCATGATCATACGGGCGAAACAAGGGCGATAAACCATTTTTAATTTGGAAACGAAGCACTGCAATGACGCAAAATTAGGGTAAAAAAATTAAAAAACAAATTTTTTATAAGAAAAAAGAGTATTTGTCGCATTTTTGCTTTCAAAATTGCTCTACGATTTCGGAATGTTGTGATAAGTAGTCGTAACGAAATAAGTTATCATAATGTAAATAATTGATAATCAATATATTAACGTCGATATATTAACGTCGGCGAGGTTGCAACCCTATCCACTACCCACAGAATGATTGTTTGTATTTAAATGATTTTACAAAATAAAAAGGTGCGTAGCACCGCAACCTTTGTAGAAAATCGGAATTAAAACCCGCATTTGAGGTGCGTAGCACCGTAACATTTGTAGAAAATCGGAATTAAAACCCGCATTTGAGGTGCGTAGCACCGTAACATTTGTAGAAAATCGGAATTAAAACCAGCATTTGAGGTGCGTAGCACCGCAATATTGGTAGAAAAGAGGGTTCAAAATCGCGGTTTGGAGGTGCGTCGCACCGTAACATTCGCATTGTTGTCACCAATGTTACGGTGCGACGCACCTCCAACGCAGGTTGATTGCTTGTTTTCTACAAATGTTGCGGTGCTACGCACCTTTTTATTTTGTAAAATCATTTAAATACAAACAATCATTCTGTGGGTAATGGATAGGGTTGCAACCTCGACGACCTTTAAACCATTACAAATCAATGCTTTATACTAATGAATCACCATGAAACGCTTCACGGCTTTCATCGTACCGTGTCGCAGGCGGACGTTATATGTCCCCGTGCGCCATGCTTGGACATTCAGCCGCAATTGTCCCGATTGCGCGGGCGTAAGTTCATAATCCGTGACTAATTGCCCCGTTTCATTGAAAATCGCTAAGGAAGTGGCTGTTTTTT
>JBDLWG010000488.1:0-3235 GCA_039804385.1 Bacteroidota bacterium | reverse complement strand
AACGTTTCTGGATGATTGGTGCCAGTTTCGATGTATTTAAATTTTCCCTCTTCTTTCAGCGTGTAATTCATTGACATAAATTTCTTTGGAGCAAAGGTATAAAAAAATTTAATTTTCTTTCCAAACCCTAAAAAAAAAAGTGAGTCGTCAGAAAACAGATTTCCTGACGACTCACTTTGTTTACACCTATTTCGGTGTTTATTGCCAACAAAAAGAATTATTGTTTAGCAATAAAGGCATCGACTTGTTTCGCTTTCAAATTGCGCACTTCCGCTTCTGCGCCGCCATTGTAAGGGAATTTAGCCGCTACAACCCGCACATTACCAGAAGTTTCATCTTTGACAGCCGTTGCATACGCAAAACCTTTCTTTTTCAAATCCGCAACGCGGGCATTTGCACCTGCTGCATCTTTGAAACTACCTGCGATAACCCAAAAATTGCCTTTATCGCCCGCAGTCGTATACGTTTTAGTCTCTGTAGCCGTCGCTGCTTTCTCGCCGCTTGAGCCAGAACCACCTTTTGTCGCCAAACCCGTTTTAGAGTGATTGACAGGAGACGCTTCTGCAACCGTTCCTGCTGCTGCCGTAGTGGAAGCAGGTGTGCGCACCGTTGTGGTGGATGCTGCAGTCGGTGTAACAGGCTTCACTAACGCGCCTGCTGCTGCGGCACTGCTGCCTGCCGCGCCTAATTGCTCATTCGTTGCAGGAGAACCGCCGCCCAAAGTCGTCGTCACCGCCATTGTAGAAGCCGAATCGCCCATAGAGCCACTCATACTGCCTTCCGCTACTGCCAAACGGTCACGCTCTTTTTTCTTGATGGATTGATTAATCAAATAAATCAATGCGAAAACGCAAAGTCCTACTGCTAAGTAGGTCAAATTTCTAACGGTTCCAGGTCCCATGGAAATTTTTGTTAATTTTTCAGTGAACAAGATGTGTGTAATTTCGGTACAATTAGTGGGTCATTCCGAGCTAATCGTTAATTCGGGCGCAAAATATTGGATTTTTTGCAGAAAACAATAACTTTTTATTTACATTTTTTTAAAATAATTTAAAAAATGTACAATTCGCCCTGTTCGCTTGGGGCAACTGCCAATCCTTACGCCCAGTTACAGTACGCCTTGAAACGGCGTTTTGTATGAAATTGTTGCTTATCGTGCATTCAGCTCGAAACAACTAAGGAAAAAGACCTCATAGAGAGCGCAAAAAAAATTAAAAAAATGATTTTTTGGGGAATGTTTCATTGGTGGTTCCCCGCTTAAGTTTCGGAAAATTTTTAATTTTCCGAAACTTTTTTTTTTAAAACGCGAATCTTTATCGCCACGAAATGGTCAATACCAAAACAAAAACGATAAATGCCACTAATAGCACCGTCCACAATCGGAATTTGGCAGAATCCAAATACTGATTGTGCAGCGAAAGGAACATATCGCGCCAATTGAATCGCCGCGCCATGCTTTCCGTCACTAAGACAAAATATTTGCGATGTCGTTGTTTATTACCATGCTTTTTGAGGATGAAAAAGGTGGAATTGAGGAAAATCAAGTCGTATAATTCTTCTCCTTTACCTGAAGACCACAACCACGTATTCGATTCCTGCAAATATTTCCAACTCCCTTTCACGATATTGCCTTCCAACGAGATAAGGCACTCGCCGCCCTTGCGAAAAATATATAAGACGGCTTCATGAAAATCGTCTGTATCGCGGATTTCCACCCAGCGTTTATCCAAATAGCTGTTTTCATCGCGCAGGTCGGAGCTATAACCTTGCACTTTGGGGACGACTGTATCAATCGCCTCATCCAAGCTGTCAAATTTGGGCTGCTCCAGCTCAAAATAACTTTCTACCTTGTCTAAAAAACTTGAAATCACGGTCGAGTCAAATGGTTTTGCTGTACCAAACGGTTTTTGAAACCGTTTGGATTGTGTATAAAAAAATGTTTTTCAATCCGAAACAAACTTAAGTAGTTGAAAGGAAAAAATCGAAGGTCGTATAACGTTTGGAGGGTTTCAAACCCTCCAAATGGTTTTGTCAGTTCTTTTAATTCAACTACTTATTTCCCTACAATGGGTTGGAATAGCTTACTCAATCCACTGAATTTTAGTTTCAATCGGCGTGCGTTTTCCCGCAGGTTGCGGCGCGTCCGTATAACCCATATAAAAAATACCAATACATTTTTCGCCTGCGGCAAGCGGTACAAAATCGCCCATTCGATGAATCACCCCTGGCGTACTCCAATAAGCACCAACCTGATACGCAGTACAAGTTAACCACATGTTTTGCACCGCGGCTGCCACAGAAGCGATTTCTTCCCATTCAGGAACGCGGGTTTCAGGGTCGCGCTGCACACAAAGAAGGATAACCGTATTGGCATTCAACGGGTTTTCGCTGAATTTTTTCAGCGCGATTTCAGACTGTTTTTCCAAAGGCGTATGTTTGACATAATCTTTGGCTAAAAAAGCTGAAAAATCTTGTAACCCTTTGGCTCTCAATATTTTAAAACGCCAAGGTTCCGTCAACCGATGTGTGGGAGCCCAATTTGCATTTTCCACAATTTGCGCAACGATGGCGCGGGGAATGTTTTTTTTATTATAACTTTTAGTGAAAATCGCACGTCGATTTTTGACTAATTCGTTGAAATCTGCTGGATTCATATTCTTTTAATTCGCTTTTACGGCGTTTTTTAACGTATATAACAAGGTATTGACATCGCCGCCATTCAAATGCAGCATTCCTTTCAAAGTCACAGGGTCTGCGGTGTACGGAATCGGGGATTTACAAACCACTTCAATCACGGTTTCAGGACCCGCACCGCCACAAAAAAAACACATATTATACGGAAATGCCGATAAAATAAAGGCACTCGTACTTTTATAGCCATCCGTCGGAATAATGTACCCACGAATACTGATTTCCTTTCCTTCCATCGCCTGTACTTCTTTGTTATACACAGGAACATCCACTTTGAACCCCAAAACAGGATCCATTTTCTTGGAATACGTCAATTTTGCTAACAATCGCCAAGCATTTTCCTTCAAACCTTGCGCCGAAATCGAAGTCGGAAACAAACTAAACGTGCAGAAAAGCCCTACATATAAAAATAATTTTTTCATATCGAATGGTTTAGCAGATTGATAGGATTAAACAATTTATAGAACCTATACCTTGTTCAAGGTTTATAACAGATTTGGTAGTCGGGCAAATTATTTCCCCCACAACGCGGGCAAAAAAATTC
>JBDLWG010000487.1:0-9635 GCA_039804385.1 Bacteroidota bacterium | reverse complement strand
ATTACACTGTCACAAAACACTTGATTCTACTTTAAGAAAAAGGGAATTTGGTACTCTTTTTCGTACCGCAAGGTTAATTCACGACGAATTTCAATAAATAGCGGTATGAGAAAATCATTTCCCTACGGGATGACAATTTGGTTGCTTTCAATGGGCGTTTCCAAAGCGTTTGGCGGGTCGGTGCCAGCTGGTTCAAGTGTGGATTCAGTCAAAGCGATACAAGCGTCTGGCAGCGAGACGGATAAAGTAGTGCGTCTAAATCGATACGCAACTACCCTGATGGAAGAAAAAAGGCTCCAAGAAGTTGAATATGTGGTGGATAAAGCCATGGAATTGGCTCGAAAAGCAGGTTTTCAAGCAGGAATTGCTGCTGCTTACGATAATTTGGGTTTGATTGCGCAAGCTAAATCGGATGATAATAATGCCATGAATTTTTTTGTGGAGGCATTGCGGATTCGAGATGGATTGGGTGATAAAATCGGGATTGCTTGTTCCAAAAATAATATGGGGCGCGTTTTCTTCCTTCAAAATAATGAAGCTGCGGCATTAACTCATTATCAAAAAGCCTTGGAAGCATTGCCAACCGATGCCAAAGATAAAGGCGTTCCTGCGATGATTCGCAAAAATTTGGGCGATTTATACTTGTCACAAAAAGTTTATGGGAAAGCGACTGCGGAGTACAATCAAGCGTTGAACCTTTACACGGAAGCGAATGATTTGCAAAAAGCAGCCAGTATTGCTTCGTTTTTGGGTAAAACGGTGAGCGATTTGGGCGATTATGACGGGGCGCAAACGTATTTCAATGCTTCTTTGAATTTTCATCGGCAGTTGGAAGATGAAACGGGGGTCGCAAGGGATTTTTTGAATTTGGCAAAGGTCTTCAACGCCCTCAATGACCGTCAAATGGCGCTCGAAAATGCGCAAAATGCAACCAGTGTTTTCGAGCAAAAACAGGATAAATTTGGGATGGCGGA
Source organism: Bacteroidota bacterium (assembly GCA_039804385.1). Classification (GTDB taxonomy): domain Bacteria; phylum Bacteroidota; class Bacteroidia; order Chitinophagales; family Saprospiraceae; genus JAAFJT01. The sequence continues at coordinate 8,661 of JBDLWG010000487.1, read as the reverse complement.
AAGTTATCAAATGATGGGTTACACGTATTTGCGCAATAGCGACCGCAATGCTGCCATCAAATATTTTGATAAATCATCCGAAATCTTAAAAAAATTGCCTGTTCAGAAGGGCATTCCCGAATTATATCAGGCGATTGCCCAATCGTATGATGAAATGAGTGATTATCCCCGCGCTTTTGAATTTCAAAAAGCGTTTTCGCTGGCGAAAGATAGTTTGTTCAACAAGGAAAAAGCAACGGCTTTGTTGGACATGACGGCAAAATATGAATCGCAATTTGCTGTGAAGGAGAAAAATCGCCAATTGGAATTATTGGAACATGATAAATCGACGAATCGCAAAATTCAATGTTTATTATTGGGTTTATTGGCTTTGGCGGTGTATTCTGTTTATAATTTTTATCAAAATTATAAATCGAAAAAAGCCGATAATGACAAATTAACGTTGTTGAATGGGCAGATTCAAGCGAAAAACAATTCTATTGTTCAACAAAAAGTGGAAATCGACCTTAAAAATGCAGAATTGCAAGAGAAGAATGTCGGTTTGGATTCATTGAATGAAAAGTTGTTGCGCGAAATGGCGGAACGGGAACTTTCGCAAAATACGTTGTACTCGAAAGACCATTTTTTGGCAAATGTAACGCGGGAAATGGGCAGTCCATTGAATGCGATTGTGGGTTTATCGCATTTGTTGATGAGTCAAGAGCCGCGCAAAGACCAAAAAGACCATATTCAAAATTTGCAATTCGCGGCAAATAATTTGTTGGTTTTAATCAATGACGTATTAGATTTTTCTAAGATTGAAGCAGGGAAATTGTCCTTGGCAACCATTAATTTTAGTCCTGAAGAGATTCTTTCGGAAGTGAAAAAAGAAATTATTTCCGATAAAAAGGTACAAATTCATTTTGAAGTCAGTCCTGATATTCCGCATCAATTGAATGGAGACCCTGTGCGGTTGACGCAGATTATGACCTATATGTTGAATAATATTCGGAATTTATTGATTAAAGGCAATATTAATTTGGTGATTGCGCGGGCGGAAACGCTTCAACAAGAAATCATGGTTAAAATTGATTTGTCGATGAATGGAGAAGGGGCAAATCATATTAGCAAATTTTTGAAACGAATCGTAGAACGCCATGATTTTGAAGGCGCGAGCAATGATGAAATGGAATTAATCATCGCAAAACGATTGATTGAATTGCAAAATGGTACGTTCTGGACAGGATTGAGTGAGGCTGGAACGACTGCGACGATTTATCTACCCTACAAATTGCCCGTTCAAGAGGCAACTGCTGAAACGGATGGCACCACCGAAGGCGTTGCCGCAGAAACCGACCCTGAATATTTAAAAGATAAGCGCGTTTTAGTCGTTGAAGACAATAAAGTGAATCAAATGTTGGTTGTTAATATGTTAAAAAAACAAGGTATCATTGTCACTGCCGCAGGCGATGGCATCGAAGCGTTGGAAAAAGTAGCAAAACAGGATTTTGATTTGATTTTAATGGATATTCAAATGCCGCGCATGGATGGTTATCGCGCAGTTGCGGAGATTCGCAAGATGCCGCACCCTGAAAAAGCAGGTGTGCCGATTATTGCGTTTACAGCTTCCGCGTATGTGAACGAAAAAGAGAAAGCGCAACTGTTTGGGATGACCGACCATATTGGAAAACCGTTTTCGCCTGCTGAATTGTTGGAAAAAGTGCAGCGCGTTATGTTGTCACACAAAGCCAACATTTCAGACCATGCCGCACCGATTCAACAAGCCTCCGCCAAAAAAGGCGCAAGTATATAAGAATTACTTCATTTAACCAGATGGCTGCTGCCTACTAAACTCGGAATTTTCACCCCTTAATGCTTCGGCGTTAAGGGGCTTTTTTTATTTTTTTACTTCAAAACGTCCTTCACGGCTTCAAATGGGACAAATAGGCGAATCTCTCCTTCGGCATTCGAGGCAATGGAGCCAGGCGTATAATTAAACAAAATGCCTTTTTGAACCAAACAAAAATTGTCAGTTGGATAGATTTCGCTATCAAAAAGGCGTTTATCCAAAGGGTCATCTGCCTTGACATTGTACTGTTTGCGATAAGCAATTTCCAACGCATGACTGACGATTTTGTCATAATTGGGCTTGAAAATGTCTGTTAAACGCAATTGTTGCTCTTTTTTGAGGTCATAGGTGAATAAACCTGTCCCATAATTGCTGTGCGCCCCGCCTGTGTAACCCGCCCAAAAATAGCCAACACTCAATTTATTGCCTTCATTCATCAGTATGTGCATGGTGTGCGATTGCGTGTAATTTAACGAAACAATTTCAGAACTATCTTTCCCACTGCTGCTTTTTCGGATTTCACTGGCATAAGCGGCAAAATATTCATCCTTGCGCGCCCGCAAAAAAGAGTCGGGCGAAGGCAATTGAGGTGCAATCAATTGGCGCATTCGGGCATGCTCCTCTGCACTATTTTTAAGAAATTCAAAGACTTTTTGTTTTAAAAAAAGTGCGCCAATACCTGAATCTCGGGGCATCAAAAACGCCATCCCGAACATCGCCGCAGGGTCGCCTTGCAAATCTTTATTCACGGTTTTGGCAATCAACGAATCCAATTTAACATGATAATCCAAAGCACTTACGCCTGTCGGATAGGTTTCGGTGAACTCAAAAGCTTGTTTTTTGCCTTTTGCCACATCCGTCCACACACCTTTAAAAACATCATTCGTATCCAATACGCCCGACAATTTTGTTACAGGAAGCGTATCGCCTTTGGGATTTTCTTCCATCAACGTGAGAATGCCCGCTTCGACACTGCCTTGTACGAAAATGGGTTCATCTCGTTGAAAACAACGATAATATCCTTGATAAATAATTTCTATATGTCCATTATTCGCCAATCGAAGGTTTTTAACAAGGTCTAAAGTAGCTGGTTTTTCAGCCAATTGTCCTTCAAAATGTTTGTAATAGCCTTTTTGTAGGCTATCTGCAAGGACTATTTCAGCCTTAACGGTTGGTAGTTTGGGTTCGTTTTTGCACGCTGTGCAGTTATAAAAACACCAGAACAGGAATACAATCTTTAAACTCGTTTTCATAAGAACGGTGATGGGTCTATGACACTTGTTCGATTCTCCGATAAAAATCAAACGAATAGGTTTGGTTGAATTGATTTACAGGGTCAAAATTAGGAAAACCTTTTGCATCTACTCTAAGAATTTTCAAAAAAGAGTCAAAAAAAATCAGGGCTTATTCGTACTTTTCTTTTGCATCGGTATTTATTAAAATTTTGTTGTATTTTTGCGCCTGTAAATGTCAAGTTTTACATTGTGTGCCACTTGACGCGATACGCTCCACTTTTTTATCAAATAAAATCAAATTTGTTATGAACGTTTTGGAAAGCCTGCCACACGCAGCACTCCAACAATGGATAAATGACATGGCTACCCAATGTCAACCTGAATCCATTCACCTTTGCGACGGTTCTGACGCAGAATACAACACTCTTTGTCAACAATTGGTTGAAAAAGGGACTTTTATTCGTTTAAATCCTGCCAAAAGACCCAATAGTTTTGCTTGTTTTTCAGACCCAAGCGATGTGGCGCGGGTGGAAGACCGTACTTACATTTGCAGTTTGCGCAAGGAAGATGCGGGTCCGACCAATAATTGGGTGCATCCCAAAGATATGAAAAATATATTGACTCCTCTTTTGGCGGGATGTATGAAGGGGCGGACGATGTATGTTATCCCATTTAGTATGGGTCCGATTGGTTCGGCGTTGTCACACATTGGCGTTCAAATTACGGATTCTGAATATGTCGTCATCAATATGAAGATTATGACGCGGATGGGGCAACAAGCATTGAATGTTTTGGGCGATTCGGGCGATTTTGTCAAATGTGTCCATACGGTGGGTGCGCCTTTGGCGGCGGGTGCGCAAGATTCTAAATGGCCTTGTAATCCGACGGTGAAATATATTGTGCATTATCCAGAGGAGCGTTCGATTGTGTCTTATGGCTCTGGTTATGGCGGCAATGCGTTGTTAGGCAAGAAATGTTTTGCGTTGCGGATTGCTTCGAGTATGGCGAGTGAAGAAGGTTGGTTAGCGGAACACATGTTGATTTTGGGTGCGGAAAGTCCCAAAGGAGAAAAAACGTATATCGCAGCAGCCTTTCCGAGTGCGTGTGGGAAGACCAATTTTGCGATGTTGATACCCCCAAAAAGTTTTAAAGGTTGGAAAATTACGACGGTTGGAGACGATATTGCTTGGTTGAAACCGCGTGAAGATGGGCGATTATACGCCATTAATCCAGAAGCGGGCTATTTTGGGGTTGCGCCAGGGACGAATGAGAAGACGAATCCCAATGCCATGACGACGATTCGAGCCAATACGATTTTTACCAATGTGGCGATTACGGCTGATGGCGATGTTTGGTGGGAAGGCATGACCAAAAATGTGCCTGATGGGATGACGGATTGGCATGGCAAACCTTATGATAAAGCAAGTGGTAAACCTGCGGCGCATCCCAATGCTCGTTTTACTGCGCCTGCATATCAAAATCCTGTAATTGACCCGCGCTGGGAAGACCCAAATGGGGTTCGGATACGGGCGTTTATCATGGGCGGTCGGCGGAGTACGACGGTTCCATTGGTTTATCAAGCGTTTAATTGGAATTTTGGGGTGTATATGGGGGCAACGATGGGTTCTGAAACCACTGCGGCAGCTTTTGGAGAAGTCGGTAAAGTACGCCGTGACCCTTTTGCGATGTTGCCTTTTTGCGGGTATCATATGGCGGATTATTTTAATCATTGGCTCAATTTTGGGCGCAATTTGCAGAGTCCACCGCGTTTATTCAGCGTGAATTGGTTTAGAAAAGATGAAAAAGGGGCGTTTTTGTGGCCAGGTTTCGGCGATAATATGCGGGTTTTGAAATGGGTGATTGAACGGGTGCGCGGACGGGCGTGTGCAGTCGAAAGTCCGATTGGGTGGATGCCGCGTTATGAAAACATGGATTGGACCGGTTCGGATTTTACGCCGCAACAATTTGAACAATTGATGACGATTGACCGCGAAGAATGGAAAAATGAATTGGTCGGACATCAAGAATTTTTTGAACGCATGTATGATAAATTGCCCAAAGAGTTCTATTTTATGCGCCAATTGTTGTTATCTGGTTTGTGGCGTTCCCCTGAGCAGTGGAGTATGGAGGCGGAAGAAGCGTAATTGATTTATACCTTTCCTAAAGGAGTTGAAAAATAAATTCGAGCACAACTTGCGTCAAATTTGAAACTTGACGCAAGTTTATTTTCACAAATCATTTAGGAGATGTGTAGTGCGTGAAGTATAGAAGTCAAAATATCCTTGCAATCCTTATAATCATCAATATCCTATTTCGAACCATTTCTCAAAAAAAACGCATCCAAAGGCAGTCTTGATAATCTGTTAGCATGTGTAATAATAACCCTATTGCAATAATTGTCAATGGTTTATAAAAAAACATCAATACATATATGATAATTGCTATTTTAGAATGTAATGGATGATAACCAATACTACACCGATTTGGGTCAAAAATGGGATTGGCTAATAGATGGTCTAAATCGACTAACATCGTAGCAAGCATTATCAACCATGCTTTTTGCCAAAGGGCGCGAAAAAAAGTATAAGCTATCAGTCCTGGAAATAAAAAATGCAAACTATAATGAATAAGTGTTTGCAATATTTTCAACATTTTTAGTTTTGTAATTAAAATGAAAATCATATGCTTAGTAGAATTTAGAGAATTTGAATAAGTTTCGGAAAATTTGGGATGTTTCATTTTGGAGTAAAGAAGGTTACACTTTGTTGGAGAATGGATGTACGGATTTGCATAGATTTTCACAGATTCGTACGGATTTTTTTGAAAAAACCCGTACGAATCTGTGAAAATCTGTGCAAATCCGTACATCCATTCTCCAACAAAGTGTAACCCGCAATGAAACATTCCGACAATTTTCAATTTTCCGAAACTTGTTTATGACCACATCCGTCGAATCATTCCCATCCCCAAACCAAACATCATCATGATTGAACCGAGCCAAAAATAGTTAATACCCGGAAAAACAATCGCTTCCAAAACGATATAATCATTGCGCGGTGCTTTATCTGCGATAGCAAATGACAAAACACGTTGTCCTTGCGGCACATCTTGCGCGATGTCAATATAAACATTTTGGGTTACAGGGTCAATTTTTTGAATGGAAAAATGCAAGCCTAAATCTGGAATCCCATCTTTCAAAGTCAATGGATTATTGCCCCGAATCACGTATAAAGGTTGTGCAACTTGCTCATTTACAGATAGTTTCGCACTAAATGCCATATCGCCTTCCTCTTTTTTGTAATTCGGATGCTCTGGATTTTGCCCAAAACCTGTAAAACGCACTTTATGTTTGCCCACACTCACAGAATCATTTATTTTAAAACTATACGTTTTATAATTCAAATGCGTCTCCGATGGAAATAATTTTTCAAAAAAATCATCCGTCATTTTAAATCGAAAACCCAATTCATTGACGGTCGCAGGCACATTATTGAGGTGTCCATCTTGCTGCATTATCAACGGTTCTGCGGAAAAAAGGCTATCGCCCTTAGACACTTTTAGTTTCAAACCAACCGCCAATCCACCATCATTCGGGCGATAAAAATTGACTTTTTCTAATAAAATACTCCAACCTTGATACGTTAAAGATTGATTTTGAACCAATTGTGCCTTTTCATATTTCAAAGCAGCTTCTTCTTGAGCGCGGATTTTAGGGTCTTGCTCCGACGGCGGCAACGCAGCAATGTGTGTAAACACATCTTGATTCCAATAATGTTCCGTTTGTGGATTCGTAGAAGCGATTTTTTCAAACCCTTTATTCCATAAAATATACGGTTTTAACGTAAAGGAATCCAATACTTTTTCAAACTTCGAGTCTTTCTTGCGAAACAAAACCTTAAATTCGCGGGTATGCCCAAAGGTCGTATCGCCCGTATAGGTCACTTCATAACCATCCATCATCGGCATTGCCTTTCCTTTGAGCAACAAAATGTTTTTATTTATTTGCTCCTCTTTGGCATTCGTCATCCCATCCATGATAAATCGGTTTTTGGAAATCCAATGTTTATTCAATCCAGAAGCCAAAACACCGATAATCATCAACCCAAAACCAACGTGCGAAAACACAGATGCCGCTTGTTTCAAATGTCCGCGTAGGAAGAAAATCACGTAATCCAAATTCGTCACGACCGTAAAAATGCCCGCAAATAACAACAAAAGGTATTGCCAAGCACTTGCATCAATCCAAGTTGCCGCTAATGCCGTTAATCCACCTGCAATCAATAAATTGATTATCAAATGTTTATACAATGTTTTTTGATAACTATCAAAATTTAAACTTTTGAAACGCAAAAATTGCGCTCCACCTGACAGCAAACCGATGAATACGCCAATCCACAATTGATATTTATTGTAATGCGCCACAGGTTCGACAGGAGACGTGAAACTCGGTGCTTTAAAACTAAACATTTTGCCAAAAAACGCAAATATCTTGTTATAAACAGGAATCGAAGTCGTAAAAGTGATTAAAACTACGGACATCATCAACACTAACGCACCAATGAACATCCAAAATTCTTTACTCGAAGTCGTTTCTTCAGTAACAGGTGCGGGAATTTGCTTGCGGTGTTTCCAAAGTGCGCCCAAACCCATTGCCAAAAAGAACCCTTGAAAAAGAACTAATTGCCATTCTAAACCAATTTCTGAAAAGGCATGTACGGAAGTATCGCCCAAAATTCCGCTTCTTGTCAAAAAAGTGGAATAAACGACCAATAAAAAGGTCAAAATATAAAACAAAAAAGTAGCTTTAATGGAATAACCAGTTGCATTTGCCACCAAATGCGTGTGCAAACCCGCAATCAACACCAACCAAGGCACTAAAGACATATTTTCAACAGGATCCCAAGCCCAATAACCACCAAAACTCAACGCTTCATACGCCCAAGCCCCGCCCATCAAGATGCCCGTTCCCAAAATCGCGGCTGAAAACAACGTCCATGACAACGAAGGACGCAACCATTCGGTATAACGCCTTGTCCAAAGCCCCGCAATCGCAAAACAAAAAGGAATCGAAGTCGATGCAAAACCCAAAAACAAGGTCGGCGGATGGATCGTCATCCAATAATTTTGCAATAATGGGTTCAATCCTTTTGCAGAACTCGCAATTTTCGCTAAATAATCGGCTTGTTTGAAAATAGGCGCATTCGGTTGCGTATCGCGGAGGAGCAAAAGCGGATTACTGCCCCATTTGATGAGGTGTTCGCCAACGCCAAAATAAAGCCCCAACAACATACTTCCGAGAAAAAATTGGATGCTACTGAGGACAGCCAGCGTTGAAGTTTCCCATTCGCGCCCGCGCCATAGCAAAATGCAGCCTAAAAACACATGCCAAAACATCCAAAGGAGAAAACTCCCCTCCTGTCCTTCCCAAAAAGCGGCAAAAATATACCGAAAAGGCAACTCCGTATCGGTATGCGAGTGCGCATAAAAATATTCAAATTTTTTAGTGGTCATCACATAAAAAACCATCCCGATGACCGTCAATACACTAATCGTATGCGTTAAAAAACCGATTCGTCCGAGTTTGCGCCAAGCAGCATA
>JBDLWG010000486.1:0-13044 GCA_039804385.1 Bacteroidota bacterium | reverse complement strand
TGAATGTTACGGTGCTACGCACCTCAAACGCGGGTTCCAATTCCATTTTGCTACAAAGGTTGCGGTGCTACGCACCTTTTTTGATTCTGTGGGTAATGGATAGGGTTGCAACCTCGCCGACCTTTTGGATAACCTCGCCGACCTTTTGGATAGTTTCTTTCAATTGAACTACTTACTTAGTGGTCATTCAAGTTAATCCTGTCGGGTTGATGAAGGTACGGATTTTTAGGGATATTCGACTCCAAATCTGTGAAAATCCCTAAAAATCCGTGAAATCCGTACATCCATCAACCCGACAATATTAACTTTACTTACTACTTAGGGCAATGAAAGATAAAGCGGTGTTCAAGAAATTCAATTATTTCTTGAACACCGCTTTATGGTTTAAATCTTAAATTTTAGTTCTACGGCACTCCCATTATCTTTAAAATTAATACAATCACATAATTCGCGCATTAAAAACACGCCTCTGCCCCCACATCTAAATCGATTTTCGGGTGCAGTCGGGTCGGGCAAACTCTTATAATCGAAGCCGCGTCCTTGGTCTTTCACCACAAAACTCAATCGATCTCGAAATTTCGCACTGCGGATTTCGACTGTTTTCGATGTATCCGACCGATTGCCGTGAATAATCGCATTGTTGACAGCTTCCGTCAGGCTAATTAAAATATTGCCATACGTGTCGGGCGTAACACCCAAGCGAGTGGTAATTCGCTGCACAAATGATTCCACTTGCTCAACGTTATCAGGATTAGAAGTTAATTTTAAACAATTTGTACTGTTATGAACTCTCATGCGCGTTTTTTAAACGTTTAAACTGAATGACTTTAAATTTTTCTAATAGGCATTGCTGTTTCAAGATGCCTAAACAAGAAAATAGACCTAACTGTTTGCAAAAAAAACACGAAAAATAACCATTAAAAGCTTTTTTTGAAAAAAAACACCCCATATTTGACCTTGTGTTTTCCCAAAAAAAGAACTACACATAAATAAACCTTTCCATGTCTGATACGCGAGTATTCGACATTTAGTTCTACTTGTGACGGTTTTTTCGGAAATTGTAACAAAATGTAATAGAGTAACGCCCAATTCAAAACAGTCGAATCGACTCGTTGGCGGTTTACAAACTCATTACTTAATAATCGTTTTGGTGGAAAGTTCATGCGATGGTGAAATGACGCTTAGAATTTTTCAATTCTGCTGCAAAGTTAAGCAGTTGTGAATGGGTTGTCAATAGTACACTATGTTAATTATTCAGGATACAATCATTTTAACTTATTTTAATTATAAAATAAAGTGTTTTTGAATTGAATACATACGTTAACTGTTTGTTATGTTAAAAAAAATAATACAAGTTAATTAAAGATTAAACTAATTTTCTAATCGTGCAAAGTGTTTTTGAACGCTTATCTTTGCAGCACGATATATAGAAAACACCATTTATTTCTATTTAAAACGAATACAATGAAATTTTTTACCAACGCAATCTGGGTCTTTTTAACCCTTTTTATTTGTACAAAACCAACTTTGGCGCAGTCCCAAATCGAATTTGACACCGCTGCTGCAGCACAACGCAGTGAACGCCTTTTTTTCAAAGAAGCCCAAGGTTATTACACACTTGGATTTCATGGCGGCTATTCGTATCAAAGCAGTGATGTTTCCAATCTCTATAAAGGTTGGGGATTGGCACTCACTTTGGAGAAAAACCTTATACATAAGCAGGGCGATTTCCTTGATTTAGGCGTTCGCGGACGGGCGATGTATGCCAATTCTTTTGGTCTGAATACGAGACCCTTCACAGGCAAAATCGATTATAATTTTGCAGTCAATGGCAACTATAATCCCAATGCCAATTATCTATCCGATTCGGTGTATTATGCCAATTATCGCAATGATTTTGGAGAATTGGGATTGGAAGGTGTATTGACTTTCAATCGATTACGCGAAACGAAAGGGATTTTACTCTCGCTTTATGGCGGTTTTGGGTTGGATTTTTACTATGTTGGCACCGACCAAACCAATGCGAATGATGCCAAATATCCATACAAAACCATTAAGCCCAATCAATCGGTTGCCACAATTCGACAACAATTAACCGCGATGCGCGATGGTACTTTTGAAACATCGGGTGATGGATTTGATAAGACTTTGCAAGTTGGGCTGATGCCCAATGTCGGCATTGAATTGGGTTATCAATTGCATCCAAAAGTGTCGATTGGGATTGGACACCGTTTGATGTTTACACAAACCAATTTGTTTGATGGGCAACAATGGGACAACGATAACACGATTTCGCCGCGCAATGATTTGCATCATTTTACGTCGTTGGATTTGAAATTTATTGTTTCAGACAAGAAACGTCAACAAAAATTACCCAAAATCACGATTACCCGCCCAGAACAAAACCCTTACAGGACGTATAATACGACGGAATTGCTTCAAGCGCGGATTACAGGCATCGAAACGGGCGCGGATGTGACGTTTAAAGTCAATGGAGTGGTCAAACCATTCAATTATTACAACAAATCGTTTGATGCAACTGTTGATATACAAGATGTTTCAAATGAATGTATTCTTACAGCCCGCAATCAAGCGGGAACGGTTACGGAAAAAGTTATATTCATTAAAAATGTGAAAATCGGCAGACCGACTGAAACGGGCAATCCGATTCCCACTCCGACTCCAATTCCAGTGCCGAGACCTGACCCGATTAACACGACACCAACAGTTGTCGTACCAAGTGTTCAGATTACAAATCCATCAGGTATCAGCGTTACAGAAACGAGTGCCATTGATTTTCGCGCTACGACGCAACACATCGACCGCAAAGACCAAGTGACGTTAACGCTTAATAACTACCCTATTACAAATTTTAATTTTTATAATAATTTCGTTTCAACTGCCTTAAACCTCAAAGAAGGGGCGAATAATATTGTCATCACGGTTCGGAATAGTGCAGGGCAAGCAACAGACCGTTACGCGGTTACGCTGAATCGCCCGCAACCAGTTCCAACACCAGTTCCTGTGCCTGTGCCAACTGAAACGCCGCGTCCTTTGCCGCCTGGTGTGAGTGTTCGGATGGAATCGTTTGTAAAAGGCAATGAAATGGGTTGTGAAAACGAATGGTATGCGACCTTGCGCAATGTTGCGAATCGGAATGATATACGCGTTTATTTAAATGGGTCGCTCACTAATAATTGGACGTACACGCCGAATCGGATTTCGGGACGGGCACGTTTGCGCTCTGGCGTGAATCGCATCAGTGTCGAAGTCAAAAATACAGTCGGTTCTGCAACGGGTGAAGGCGTTTCCAGTTGTGATACCGAAAGCCCGCGTGTAGCATTTCCAGCCGTCCGACTTTCGGTAGAGGGCAATGTTCAAGGCGATAATAATGGCTGTCGCACTGCATTCAGCGCGACCGTACAACATGTGAGCAACAAAAGTGATATAAACGTTTATTTGAATGGCAGCCCTTTGTACGATTGGACGTTTGATGAACGGTCACGCATCATGCGCGGCAATTTGAATTTAAAATTGGGCAATAACCTTTTCCGCATCATTGTCCGCAATGAAAGTGGGGAAGCGCGGGATGAAACCGACATTTATTGTAATGCGAAAAAAACGCCGCCATCCATTCGTTTCACGCGCCCGTATGAAGGCACGCGTACAACACAACCTGAAGTCGCCGTTGAAGCAACCGTCTTGAATACACAACGCGGTGGTATTATCTTGAAAATCAACAATGTACATGTTAATAATTTTGAGTTTGATGAAAATAGTAGAACGTTGCGCGTAACCGTTCCATTAACGGTTGGCGTGAATACGATTCGATTGACGGCTCAAAATCCAGATGGCAATGACGAAGCGCAATTAGCGGTGATTCGGAATGAGGAAATTCGGGAAAAACGCCCACCGCGTGTCACTATTACCGCGCCTCAAAATAATAGTTCAGTGACGCTTCCAGAAGTGGTTGTTAAAGCTGCTTTATTGAATATTAGCAATGAAAATCAAATAGTTATGTATGTCAATAATGCTAAATTTGAAGGCTACAAAATTGATAAACTGCTTAGAAATATTACTGCCAAAGTGCCTTTGCGCGAAGGCAATAATTTAATCACGGTGCGGGTTGAAAATGAGGATGGCAATAATCAAGCAAGTGTGAGTGTCGCCTACACGATGGCGCAACCGCCTGTGGTGCGCATCACCACACCTGCGTATGGAGCGAGTTTTGAGATTCCAAATGGCGTATTAGTGAAGGCAAATTTGGAAAATGTGAATGGAAAAGAGGGTGTTAGAGCCTATTTGAATGGTACATCCGTCGCATTTTCAGTTACTAACAATGTATTGACGATGCCTTGCAATTTGCAAGCGGGTGAAAACACGGTTCGGATTGCCGTTTCTAACGCGGGTGGCAATGCGGAAGATCGAATTAAATTAATTTGGAATCGACCTGCGCCGCCTACAGCGATGATTTTAAATCCGCCTGCCAAAAGCAATATTTTGGAATCCACGACTTTGGATTTTGAAGGAAACGTGACCCATGCTGATAAAAGTGGCGTTACTTTATTGTTGAATGGCAATTCCATTTCTAATTTTAGCCTTGAAAATAGTCATGTAACGGCAAAATTGAATTTGAGAGTCGGCAAAAATGTGATTGTATTGAGTGCCACAGGCAAAGGTGGTACGGCTACGGCGGAAGCGATTGCGAGTGTGGTCACGCCGACTGAAGAAGTCGTTTTGCCTGATAGAACTTCGCCAGTCGTGGGCGTTTCGGTGGCGAATTTGGTCGTATCCCGCCCTGCGATTGACCCGTTAGACCCGCGCCCTGTCCAAAGTACGCTCACAACGATTTTAACAGGCGTGCAACCAAGTGATATTTCATTGATTATCAATGGAATCAATATTACCGATTTTCAATTTAATGTAAAATCGGGGATGTTGACTTATACGTTCCCTGTGCAAGGTGGGCAATCGTATCGTATCCAAGTCTTGGCTGCCAATAAAGCGGGTAAAGCAGAAAGGGATGAAACGGTGCGTTTTTAAATAAATAGTTTAATTTTAAAATGTAAATATTTGAAAATCAGCGAATTAACTTGCGTCAAGTTTGGAACTTGACGCAAGTTTTGCGTTTAATGAAGTAAGTACTTCCATTTAAAGAACCGACAACAGCGTTTGGAGGGTTTGAAACCCTCCAAACGTTATACTACCTTGAAAATCAATCTTTTAGTAGGGATCCCTTTTTATCGATTTTTTAATTTCAACTATTTAGATAATGTGTTTTTACAAAATCTTTAGTAAAAACTTTTATCAAATCGCGGACGGACTCAAAAGATGCCATAATTTCCACCTCTGAACCTGTCGCTTTGGCAGGGTCAGGGAAATTGTAATGCACTTTTAAGGCTTTCGTGGGAAAAAACGGGCATCTTTCTTTCGCGTTATCGCAAACCGTAATCACATAATTGAATGGAATCGAACTATATTCATCAATATGGTTCGACGTATGATGTTGAATATCAATATTATCCGCTTTCATAATCGCAATCGCTCGCGGATTTACGCCATGCGTTTCCACGCCTGCGCTATAGATTTTCACTTTTCGACCATCCGTAAAATGTTCAAAATAGCCATGTGCGATTTGGCTGCGGCAACTATTACCCGTACAAAGAATTAAAATATGAGTCATAATGAATGATTTTTTTTAAATGATTAACAACAACCACCACCTGGCGTACAACAAGATTGCGCTACGGTGACTAATTCAAAAACTTTTTGTTTTACTTGTGGCACAAAACAAGTTTCTTTTGCCAAACAATCCGTTTGTCTTGGCACGAGTGTAAAGGTTTCGCCCTGCATTGCCAAAGCGTATTTGCCTACGGTCTCGGTTTGATATTCAATTTCGACTTCCAAATCTTCATCGCCTAAAATCATGTTGGAACTTTCGATGATTTTCAATAAAGCCGTCGGTTTCAAACGGTGATACATATCAACGGAAACCCAAATTTGGAAATTTGCCCATTTTTCGACGTGTACCGAATTGCCACAATCAATAAAATGTTTGGACGATAAGCCGACTTCCGTAATGTGAAAATGCGCAGGAATGGCTTTGCCATTCGGTAATACAAAATTTAAAGATTTTGCAGCATTTAATGCCATTTTTAATTCTGATAATTTCATTTTAACAACAATTTGTTGGATTATTGGAATATTCCTTGATAAACGCGCCCACCACCGCCCTAAATTTTTTAAACGGTTCGGGATTGATGCAGTAACAAATCGCTGTGCCTTCGATGTTCCCGCGAATCAAATCAGCTTCTTTCAACGCTCTAAGGTGTTGAGAAACAGTGGGTTGCGACAAGGGCAATTCATTGACAATATCGCCGCAGATACATTTATCTGTTTTGAGCAAAAACTCAAGGATTGCCACCCGCGCAGGATGCCCTAAGGCTTTTGCAAATAGTGCCAATTCATTTTGGCTGTCGGTGAAACGTTCTGTTTTAGTTACGCCCATATTTTATTAATTGATTGCAATATTACGATAAATAAAAGTACGGCGCAATAGGCGGGCATGATTATTTTTAATATAAACGGAATCCATGCTCGTGTTTGCGACGCTGTGGAGCGAGTTTGCACGGATTTTTCCTAAATTTTGCACTGAATTTCAAAAAAAATCCATGCAAATCTGCCCAATCCGCGTTCCAATCGTATCCAAAACCACCCAACGCAAAGTATATACAGGGTGTAAACATTCCATCTATTGTTTTATAGTTTAAATTTTTAAATAATATAAGTAGTTTAATTTAAAGAACCGACAACAACGTTTGGAGGGGTTTCAAACCCTCCAAACGTTTTATTGTATTGATAATCAATATTTTAACTTTACCATGTATGCTTTTTTAGCAATTTTCGCTTTGGAAAATGGTTGAAATAGGATGCGTATGATTGGAAGGAATTGAAGGAATTTTTCAGTTGAAAAGCGTCCATTTCAACTGAAAACATCTTTTTTATCTTTCCAATCATCCGCATCCTATTTCAACCCTTTTCAAAGCGGAAATTGCTGATGCTTTTTCGTTTGCTCGCATATTGGTTTCACCTTAAAAAATAATCTGGCAAGTTGCAACTTGCCGCACTTTTTCCACCAATCCAATTTCCATTCAAAACGATTTTCAAACACAACGTGCGGCAAGTTGTAACTTGCCGCACGTTTTTCCACCAATCTCTTTTCAATTCCTATAAGTTATTTCAAATCCACCCGCAAACTGGCATAAATATAGCGTCCTGCAAAACCAAATTGGGTTGCATTACGGCTATAAATAAAACGTCCATCAGAGGTCAAACCCAAATTTTTCAATTTATCTGGATAGATGTCAAAAGCATTGTTCGCACCCAAAGTCAAAGTCGCTTTTTTGAGTTTGTAACCAATGGTTAAATCTGTAATCGTTCTTTCGCCAAACGTTTCGTCCAATGCAACATTCCCATTATCCCAAACCGATACCGAACCAAAATGCGTACTGCGCACACTTGCTGTCAAATTTTTAATCCGATAGGTTGCCGAAATCGCTAATTTTTGACGCGGTTGACCGACTACAATCCGAGATTCTTCCAAACGGTTGAAAAACGTTTTGCCAAATTGATCCGCAGGCAATTTATCCGTTGTTTTAGGCGTACCAATGAGTTTGTTCTCCGTAAAATTCGCCGCCAACATCAAATCCAATACGCCATTGCCCAATTTCGGACTCAAACCAATCACAATATCCACCCCTTTCGTCCGCGTACTAATCGCATTCGTGAAAAAAGCGACTTGCGTTACATCCGCCGCCGCACCTGCTGCGGTCAATAAACTATTGATAGTAGCATTCGAGCGAAGCAAATTACCTGTGATAACAATTCTATCGGTAATGTCAATTTGATATAAATCCGCCGTAATCGTCACCAATTTGTCTAATTTGGAGGTGATACCAAAGCTCAAATTCTTAGATTGCTCTGCTTTCAAGGTCGGAATACCCAATGCTTTAGCGATTTCGCTGTCATTACGATACGTGCCTACATTGTTAGGCGTTGTTACACCATTAGTAATGACAAATTGCGTACTCGTATTACTGAAATACCGTTGATGAATCGATGGTGCGCGGAAACCATTGCTGATAGCTCCTCTGAATACCAATTCATCCGCTACTTTGTAACGCGCCGCTAATTTTCCTGCCAAATTAGAACCAAAATCGCTGTATTTTTCCGTCCGCAAAGCGGCATCAATCAACAATTTGTCATTAATATCCGTTTCAATATCCACATACGCCCCCATAACACTGCGGCTTTTATCAATGGCATTGCTTGGTTGGAAACCCGGAAATACTTGCGAGCCACCGACACGCAAAGGCAATGCATTCAAATCATAGTTTTTCCAAGACGCTTCTTCGCCTGCTTCGATACCAAACATATCCATCCGATATTCCCCTCCAAAAGCAAAGTTAAATGATTTCAAACCATTGACAACCAATGGTTTAGAAATATCTAAATTCAACGTATTTTGCGCAAATCGTTGTGTACCTGCATAAAAAGAGGTTTGCGCACTTGCGCCTTGAGCGAATTGAGATGCGTTATTAGAGTTTTTAACATCATAACGGAAATCATTAGAGCCATAAACATTGCTCAAATCCCACCGCCAATCACTGCCAAAAGTGCCTTTCACACCCACCAATGCCGAAATATCCATGATTTTAGAATGGATTTCAGGCAAAAAACCTTTTGGATAAAGGGCTGCAATCACTTGGGTCGTTTGTTTCGGATATCGGTAAAAACCTTTGCCCGCACCATGCCGAGAGGCACCACCTGCATGGAGATAAAACTCCGTTTTTTCTCCAATCGGATGCGTGAAATTTAAAAACCCTAAAATATTTTGAGAAGCAGCGTTCCCAATTTGCATATTAAACGTGCGGTCAAAACCACCGTTTGCTGCAATAATCGGGTCATCTGTTGCTTTCGACCCTGTATAAACCGTTCCTAAAAAGTCACCTGCCCGATTCGAGGGTGCTCTATCCCGAAATTCAAGTGCGATGGAGGCTTTTCCCTTGCCTACATTCATCCCATGATACGCGCTGACTTGCAACGTTTGTCCATCCGTCATGTGGCGTTTGTCGGTTTTGCCAAAAACAGGCTCATAATTTGTGTTGTACGAACCGTAATGTGCCGAAACACTTGTACCCGCACTGTTTTTCATCACCACATTGATAACGCCCGCAATCGCATCCGACCCATATTGAGAAGACGCGCCATCGCGCAAAACCTCCATTCTATCAATCGCTGCAGAAGGGATAACGTTCATGTCCGTACCAACCGAACCGCGTCCAACCGTACCATTGATGTTAATCAAGGCTTGATTATGCCGTCTTTTGCCGTTTAATAAGACCAAAACTTGGTCAGGTCCCAAACCGCGCAAGGTTGCAGGGTCAATATGGTCTGTACCATCCGCCACCGTTTGGCGAGACGAGTTGAAAGAAGGAGCGATAAAGTGCATCATTTGCGTCGGCTCTGTCTGACCTGTACCTATCAAATCTTTGGAAGTCAATACATCCACTGGCGCAACACTTTCGGTGCGCGTCCGCATAGAGGTCGAGCGCGAACCCAAAACGACTACATTATCAATGCTCACCGCCGACTCAGATAACTCAACATCCATTGTGGATTCACCGCCGATTGTTTTCTCTTGTGGGTTGTAACCAATGAAGGTAATGACTAATACGTTATTGCCCGCAGGCAAGGTGACTTGGAATTTGCCATCCATATCAGTCAATGTGCCTTGTGTCGTGCCTTTCGCTACCACCGATGCGCCAATCAAGGCTTCCTTGGTACGCTCGTCCGTGACGCGTCCCGAAATGGATTTTTGGGCTATCGCCGTAGAAATGCTCAAAACGAGCGCGATAAACAATAGTACTGCTTGTTTCATTGTACGAATAGATTGAGTTAAATTTTTTCAAAACATTTTAATTGCAACAGGTTACGCAAAAGTAAGCATTATTTTGAAATATACTTTTTTTTGGAAATTTTATTTTTGCTAATAAATGAATCAAGCCGTCCAATGATACCAATTAAATTGCGTATCCAATTCAAAACCCATTTTTGGATATAATTGGTTTCCAATGATATTACTTTGTGCGGTTTCGAGCATTACGCCGACTGCGCCCGTTTCCCGTGCGAATTGTTTTGCCCGTTCCATGAGTAAGGGCGCGTATCCTTGTCCGCGATAGGCAGGATGTATAAACAAATCGTTTAATAACCATAGTTTTCCCATTCGTGTCGAACTCCAAAGTGGGTATAATTGGGTAAAGCCAATGGCATATGCAGGTTCCTTTTCGGTGATGAGCAAGAAAATTTGACTATCTTGTTGCGTCAATCGCGCTTTTAGGAAGTCTGTTGCTGCTGTTATGTCTGTCGTTTTTTCATAAAAAACGCGATACATATCAAACAAAACAGCTATTTGAGGCAACCATTCAAGGGTTGCAGGGATGGTTTTCATATTTTAAAAAAATAAATTTATTGTTTAATTGGATTCAACGCCATATAGTATATCAATGACCATTCATTTCCTGATTTTAGAAAACGACGTTCCGCCGCAAAAGCGGCATTTTTATGATAAATCATCTCCACAACTAAGGGTGGATTTTCCATTTTAAGGTGCAATTCACTCCGTACTAAGCTGTCTATCAATGGTTTATGAATGATCCAATTTTCGGGAGTCCAAGGTCTTGGATTCGGGTCGCTACTGTACGAATCCGCGCCTTCCACTGGAAATTGGATATGCGCCATTTGATACACGCTATCAGCATGAAATTTTTCATAAAATTGTTGAAAATCGGCACTCAACCCCGTTTGAGGCGTGCTATTTTGCTTGCCGCGACACGCGCAAATCAGCGCGAGGAAGGCGATAAAAAGAGGTTTACGCATATCGGTATATTTATACATTTTGATTTTGAACGACAAAAACCAAATAATATTTTGATATTTTTTTATAAAAAATGTTATAATTTTGCTTCAAACCTTCTTTTTGCCAAAAACCTTTGGTTTTAAGCATCGCTCTACCTGCTATCGCAGGCATTGGTTCAACAAAAAGTTGGGTTTTAAAATCAACGCCGCGTTTGCCATACGCTTTGTACAACGCCTCTTTCGCGCCCCAATAAACGTGCAAATCGGATAAAGGGTTTTGCGGATTCAAAGCATTTTGTTCCGTTTCGGATAAAAACTTGTTTTGCAATTTTGCCAAACGCAGGTCTTCTTTTTGGATGTCAATCCCACACGCTTGCGGGGCATACATCACCGCCACACGTCCATGTGAATGCGATAAAGAAATTTCAAAATCATTGTCATTCAATGAATTATGCAAAAAAGGTTTCCCAAATGCATCTTTTTGAAAGGTATAATCCGCGCCTTTTAACAAGTGCAAAAGATACCGACTTGCCAAGCGTTCTGCTTGCGCTTTGGGCTGCATGCGGGCGAGCAAATCCTGTTCTTCCGCAGGCGCAGGCGGCAATCGTTTGGCAAAATAAGTGTGCATCTCCGTCACCCGCCAAACGGCGATGCACACTTCAGATGATAAATAAATTTTATGCGTTAAAGGCATGAATAGGTTTGTATTAAATAGTCGAATCGAAATAAGCAGCAATTTCCGCTTTGGAAATTTTTGAAATAGGATGCTGATGATTTGAAGGATTGCAAGGATATTTTGAGTGCTCATTGGCGTTTTTCAATCCCCAAAATCCTTCCAATCGTTGAAATCATAAGCATCCTATTTCAAAAATTTCCAAAGCGGAAACTGCTGCGAAATAAGTTAAAATGGAACTAATTGATAATCAACGGATTCGTATCGAATCAAGGTCGTCGAGGTTGCAACCCTATCCATTACACACAGCATAAAATCAGGTGCGTAGCACCGCAACATTTGTAGCAAAACGGAATTGGAACCTACGTTGGAGGTGCGTCGCACCATAACATTCGCATCGTTTTCACCAATATTACGGTGCGACGCACCTCCGAAACAGGTTTATCCATCGTTTTGCTACAAATGTTGTGGTGCTACGCACCTTTTTATTTTGCCCAATTTAGAGCGATAAGTTACGTCAAGTTTGAAACTTGACGCAACTTTTATCCCAATTTAGACTAAAAAGTAAAATATAATTCTGTGGGTATTGGATAGGATTGCAAAGATAATCCAAAAATACAAGTAATCTTTTGTCAAAAACTTTTTTTTCCCATACTTTTATCTTAATTTTACGCCATTTAGTGCTTTAGTATCAAAGCGGCAACTAACTTTGCTTCTTTTGAGCTAAAAGGCAAAAAAGATGTGACCATACGACTAAAAAAACTTCTAAATATGAAAAAGGTTTTTAAAAAAGCGGCTCCGAAAGCGTGGAATTCTGACAAAAAAGGGGACGCACCTTTCAAAAAAGCGGCTCCGAAAGCGTCGGACTTTGACAAAAGAGGGGATGCACCTTTCAAAAAAGCGGCTCCGAAAGCGTCGGATTCTGACAAAAAAGGGGACGCACCTTTCAAAAAAGCGGCGTATCCGCCTAAGCGAAAGACAGGTGCAGCCACAAAAGAGAACCCTTTTCATCGGGCATTGCCCAAAGAACATCGGTCTCCTTTTCGCCCGCCGCAGATTGAAAATAAAAAAGGTTTCAATCCAACTGCTAAAGAAACAGTTGATAATGAAGTAGATACAGATATGCGTTTGAATAAATATTTAGCGCATTGTGGGATTGCGTCTCGACGCGCCGCCGCAGAATTGATTCAAAAAGGAACGGTGGCAGTCAATGGAGTGGTGGTGAAAGAAATCGGTCATCGCGTGTTGCCCACCGATAAAGTGACTTATGAGGGCAAACCGATTGAGCCTGTGGAAGACATGGTGTATATCTTGATGAACAAACCGAAAGATGTTATCACCACCGTCAGTGATGAGCGTGGTCGAAAAACGGTGTTGGATTTGGTGGGTAGAACGGTCAAAACGCGGATTTATCCTGTTGGAAGGTTGGATAGAGAGACCACAGGGCTGCTTTT
>JBDLWG010000485.1:0-5712 GCA_039804385.1 Bacteroidota bacterium | reverse complement strand
GGACAATCCGTTGCACAACCTGCTCGATGTCCAGAAATATTATCAATTAAGCCCACTGTATGGCTTGAAGTGGATGTGGGATTAATGTTAGATTCAACACATTTCCAAGCTAAAATTTTTTCTAATGTTTTCAACATCGTATCGGGTGGCGCAACTGTCATATAATTGCCCAACAAGCAAACGCCCATTGTATTACTATTTTTGCCACAAAAATGCGCCCCTGTTACGTTCAAACCGCCGCCGCGCCCCACATAAAGCGTCCCATTGGGCGCAATCAAGTAGTTATAAGCGATGTCAGACCAGCCATTTGTATTGACATGACCATCAAAAATGGCAGCAACTACGGCATTCCAGTCGGTTGCGGTATTCCCGCCCGCGCTATGATGCACAATCAAATGTGTCACAGTCGAATAACTCGCCGTTCCCAGATGAATGCGTGCATCCGTCAAGTTCCATGAACTGCCCCAAACCGTCCGCGACACCGCAGGCGGCAAATCGCAAGCTCCCAAAGGGGCAAAACGGCGCGGCGTTATCAACTCCGAATTGGAAACCGAATGCGGCGGATTGAATAAGCGTAATTTGATTTTTTGAATCTTGTTTTTTAAAATAAGATTTTTATCAAATGTATTAATTTTTAAAATCCAACGATTTATGGGTAATGCAACGATATTGGGAATAGAACAAAATGGCTTCGTCGGCTCTGCGTAAATCAATTGACTGATAAAAATTTGATTCGGGTCGAGTTCTGATTCATGGTTTTGATGTAAATCAAAAGACTCAAGTGCGCCATTTTGAGGTTGTTTGAGCAACGTAAAATGAATGTTATCCTTTAAATCCTGTCCTTCAACACGCACCGATGCCGCCGTAAAAGGCGTATTTTGAATTTCAAATGCATCAAAAGCAATGGTACAAGTCGTTTCAAGATATTTTTGAACGATTTTAATTTGTTGAAAATCAGTCGGTTTTTGTAAATCCAATTCAAAAACTTGGCTTTTCTGCGCCAAAATCAAATTGGAATACAAGATAAATGTGTAAATAATTTGGTTTTTAAGCATTATTAAAAAATTATATTTTGTAAAAATTTTCTAAACATCGAATTAATACTTGAATAAATGGTGTCAGTGGCTTCGCAAGCGTATTGTCCATTTGCCATTTCAATTTTCCCAATAGAATATTGGCTTCCTCCTTATTTAAATCTTCCAAAAAGGTTTGGACAAATGCGCCTCTTAATCTCCGCAATTTAGATGCGTTAAGATTTAAAATTTCAATTGTATGTTCTGCTTCCGCCGAAAGTCCAATGATTTTAATACCTTCGTCCATTTCAATATAATCAAAATACTGATTGCAATCTATTTGCAAAGGTGTTATATCTAAATGCTTGTTACTGCGATGATTATCACAGTATTTTTGCTGAGTTACTTCATCATCACCTTGTTTTCCACCAAGACAAGAAGCCAATAAATTGTTATATTCAAAAAGTAAAGTTGGCTCTGTAACACGGGGTAATAAATGTTCAATAACCATTGTTTTAGCTTCTAAACTGATTTTTTGTTGACAATAGCAACATAAATACCCTTGTTCTTGAAGCAAATTTTCACGCAAAATATTGAAAATCAATGGTTTGCTTTTTAATTTATCCCACCGTTCTTTCAATTTTAGAGCAGTCAAATCTCGAATTTTAACTAAATCGGATGCACGCTGTTTCTTCTGCGCTTTCCAAGTTTCAAAATCAATGGGTGATGCTTGTTTTTGGATAAATTTCATGGCATTAACATTTTTTTGCGGGTAATCATCGCTTCTGCTTTTGCAAAAATAGGGTCTTCCATATCCAAATAATTCAATAAATTGTTTTTCAAATCATTCGCTTTTGCAAAATCATTTTTATGAATCATCGTAAAATAAGCCTCAAGGAGTGTTTCAATTGCCTTTGGGCGTTTAGAAACTTGCTGAATTTCTTCCAAAATCGCATTCGCATCTCGCCCAATTGGGTTGGAACTCGGCATTAAAATAGTTCCATTATCCAATATCCGAATACTCTCTCGTTGCACTTGACTCAATATTTGAGTAGAATGCGACGAGACAATGAATTGAATATTTGGAAAAGTTTGATTTAAAGCAGACAAAACCGTTCGCTGCCACTGTGGATGCAGGTGCATTTCTATTTCGTCAATCAAAACAATGCCTTCCCCAGACAAAGCATCTAATGTGGGAACGTTTTGCGCAAGCGTTAGGCGACGAGCAATATCACCGACACAAAGTAAAAGCATCCGCTCCCCATCTGAAAGTTGGTCTAATTCAAATTCAACAGCCTCTTTTTGGATAATTAGTTTCGATTTTGCACCAATTCGTTGTACCCGTAAGTCAGTGAAAATGGCACTTTTTTCATTTAAATGCTTGAAAAAAACGTTAATACAATTGCGAATAATATCTAATTTATAATTGGTATATTTAAAATCTTGAAAGCGTCTGATATTATCATTTTCTTGGTCTTCTTCCAGCCGAAACCAAGTTTGAAAATCTTCAAAAGTCATATCATGCGTCGAAAAAGCATTGTTATAACAAGCGAAAGTCGTTTTTGGGTCCGAATCCCATATCGGAAAATGTCCTAAATTTTTGGAAGATTTGAAAAAACGAATGGATTTGTAATACGCAACAATGGGTACAACTACGGGTGGATTTAAAGGCGTGAAACGTTCTAAAAATCGATGATAGGATTCTTGAATTTTTTTTTGGGAAGCAACTGTATTTTCTAATGTCACCTTAAAAGTGTCATTATTCGTTTCAAAACAACCTTCAATCCGTACTTTTTTCACTATTTTGTTAATATCCGTAGTCTGTACGCTGGGGTATAATTTGGGATGCTCCGATTTAACCCGTCTCACGAAATCGCTCAATAGTAAAGCAATACTATCCAAAATGCTTGTTTTTCCTTTTCCATTATTGCCAATTAACAACAAAATATTGTTTTTGGGAAACGTTAAGGTTGCTTTTTCAAAACCTCTAAAACCTTCCAAAGATAATTGTTGGATGCGAAATTTAAACATGGTATGAATTTTTGTTTAAACATTTGTTGTATAAAATTTCGTATAATATATCGTCTATCAGTAGTTCAATTGAAAGAACCGATCCGAAAGGTCGGCGAGGTTGCAACCTCGCCGACCTTGATTCGATACGAATCAGTTGATTATCAATGAGTTCTATTTTGATATTTTATTTCGACTCAACTACTTAATTGTGGAGTAGCAGGTTAAAATGGTTTACACATACACATCTACTTCCGTCTTCACTTTCAGCAAATCGCCCAATTTCAAAAAGGCGCGCCGCCAGTCAGGATTCGGATATTGTCTTTCTTTATGCTCATAACGCTTTAACAGCGAGAAATATACATTCTGACTTTTCCATATATCTGCTTTAATTTTCAAATCATTTAAAATCGTCAAAACTTCTATCAACGATTGTAACCGATTTAATGGAATACCAATTTTTTGAATCCGCCGAACTTCTTGGAAAATGCGTTCCGCCGCCGCCAATTTAAAGGCGTTTTCATCCGTAAAACCAATGTTCCATTTCTTAATTTCCCCTAAAATATTTTGTAACTCGCTGATATCCAACGATTCTTTTTCAAAAAAGGCTTTCAAATCCAAATTCAAAATGTAACTCACTGCATTTTTATACGCTTCAGGAATATTCACATTGGAAACCAATAAACCATTCATCAAGCGATAATTGTCTTCGTAAATTTTGCGGAATGAACTTTCCACATTTTTAAGGTTTTTCGCGGTGATGATGTCAATAATTTTTTGTTTTTCCTCTTTGAATAATTGCCAAATTGTAAACTTTTCAGGACCAAAATACGTCTGAAACGCGCCAATCACATCTGCTAAATTAATGGTTTTGAACGCTTTAACGGTTTTTTGATACATTTCATCAAAAGTCGTTTTATCCATATTCAACGAAATATTGCCTATCAAATTCAACTCGCCCAAGTACAAAACCGCAAAACTAAAATGCTTTTCCGATTGCGTAATCTTCGACCGAACCATCGTCCGACCCAAAACCAACCATTGACCACCCATTTCAACGCGTTCAAAAAAGTCACTTTGTGCCACATAATTGAACAATTCCAAGCGGCGCGGATAGCGTTCAAACATCGAACTGACGGCATAGTGCATCCCAACCCGCATCAAATCCACATGTGCAGGGCGCACATACATCTCATACGCATTGCCGCCATCCCCAATTTCGGGCATATTACTCGGTGCTTGCGCCAAGCGAATCATAAATTCGGGTTCAAAATCCACATTGCCCACTTGCCGCGCATAGTGAATCGCCCGACACGCGTACTTCAAAATCTGCGTATTTTCCAATCCAGAAACTTCATCGAAAAACCATCCGCAACTCGTGTACATCAATAAAGCGTTGCGCTGCATCTCCATCAATCGAAATAAATGGGTATTTTCCGCTTCCGTCAAGGGACGTGCCGCGTATTTTTCCAAAAATTGCTCTGTAATTTCCGCTTTCCTATCCAATAAAATATCAATATAACCATCTCGCGCCGCCCAAGGGTCACGGACATACATCCGCGCTTGTCCTTCAAAAATCGGTGCGAGTTGGTCGCGCAACCAATTCAATGCATTCCGCAAAGGACCCCGCCATTTTTGATGTCCTGCATTCGAGCCTCCTGTGTTGCAACCGCAATCGCTGCGCCAACGTTCAATCCCATGAACACAACTCCAAGACGAATTTTCATGGATTTCTACCTCATATTCAGGTGGGAATTTTTCCAGAAACTGCCCATAATTAATGAGTTGTGCAAACGATTTTTCTTCTATATAATTCACACAAGAAGCCAATGCCATATCGCCAAATCGATGATGATGTCCATAACTTTCACCATCTGTTGCGACGTGAATCAACTCAGGAGCTTCATTATTTGAGAACATGCCTGTCAATCGTTGTCCGAAACCCGTCCCATCTTTGAGCAATCCCTCAAACGCAACCGCTTGTGAAACGCCGCCATTATAGAAAAAAAGAGCAATACTTTTCCCACTTGGCAATCTGCACCAATACGGGCGGCGGGTTTCAATATTATCATTATAAGTCTGCGTCCAATAATTTTCGCCGATTTTTCGGAAATTTTTAGCTTGTCGCGGGGCTAAAATCGTGTATTTGATGCCACAATCTGCCAAAACTTCCAATGTTTCGGTGTTGACTGCTGTTTCCGCACACCACATGCCTTCAGGAAAACGCTTGAAACGGTATTCAAAATCCTTGATGCCCCAAACCACTTGCGTTATTTTATCCCGACGATTGCACAAAGGCAATATCAAATGACTATGCGCTTGCGCCACCGCAGAACCATGTCCGCCAAAGGTTTTGCGACTCAATAAATCCGCTTCTTGAATGAGTTGATAAGTGGTCGGGTCCGCCGTTTCCATCCAAGATAGCAATGTTGGTCCGAAATTGAAACTGATTTTAGCGTAATTATTAATAATGTTAATAATTTTGTCTTCGCTGTCCAAGATGCGCGCTGTCGCATTACACGCGTAACATTCAAAATTAATTCGTTCATTCCAATCGTGGAATGGTGCAGCCGATTCTTGAATTTCAATGGTCTCAAGCCAAGGGTTTTCACGGGGTGGTTGATAAAAATGCCCATGAATACAGACAAACTTGTTATTCATAATTAATTGATTTCAAATAATTTATAGC
>JBDLWG010000484.1:0-5149 GCA_039804385.1 Bacteroidota bacterium | reverse complement strand
TGAATGTTACGGTGCTACGCACCTCAAACGCGGGTTCCAATTCCATTTTGCTACAAAGGTTGCGGTGCTACGCACCTTTTTTGATTCTGTGGGTAATGGATAGGGTTGCAACCTCGCCGACGTTAATACGTTGATTACCAATTATTTACATTTTCATAGCTTATTCCTGCTTAATCACTTAAATCCTAAAAATCCTAATTCAAAATAAGCCTTGCAATTGTTTCCACAAATCATTTTTAGCTTGTTTGTTGGGTTCTAAAAGCGATAATCTATCGGCAAAAATATAGGTGCATTCATTCAAAATCAATCGTTTATACATAGGATATTCAAAGGAAAAGCCCATGCGTTGCGGCGAAACGCCAAATATCAAGACCCGATGAATGGGCGCAACACCCCGAATTTGTGCCACCGTAGGCAACACGCCGTGTGGCGCAGCGCGGAACAGAAGCGCGTCTGTTTCCAATGAAACGCGTATCGAACCCAATATTTTTTTCAAAAAAGCAATGCCTTCTGGCAATCCTTCTTCCAAAACAACGATTAAAATCCCTTTTTGACCATTGCCCGACAAACTTTCTAAAAATTTCTCCGTATCGGAAATTTGGAATATTTTATAATCGAAAAATTCTAACATAGCAATATATTATTTTGACTTTTTTTTATATTTTAATTATACGCATTTGAAAAACCTAATATAAAAAGGCAAAAAACATTTATTTAAAAATTTTATTTATAAAAAAACTTGTTTTTTACAATAAAATATTGAATCTTTGTAGTGTATTTTTCAGTGCGTATAAAAGTGCAAGGAGCTTGATTATATTCGCACCCAATTTTGCCCCGAATTTCAGCTTTTTTTACCAACAATTTATATAAATTTGTAAAAAGTTTGTATCATTCGGCAAAACTAATTTGTCCACCAAATAAAATCAAATTTTTATTTTTTTTAAACCAATTTTTCCAATGAAGTACAATATTCGGGTTTATCAAGCGAAAAAATCTAATTTGTCCAAAGTGGATTTTAATAATATCCCTTTCGGACAAACGTATAGTGACCACATGTTCGTCGCCGATTATAAAGATGGACACTGGCAAAATTTGCAAATTCGCCCTTTGAGCCATTTGTCTTTTCATCCCGGATTGATGGCGTTACATTATGGGCAGTCGTTTTTTGAAGGCATGAAGGCTTCAAAAACCAATGCAGGTGTCCCTATGTTGATGCGTCCCGAAATGCATGCGCAACGGATGAATCATTCTGCGGAACGCCTTTGCATGCCTTCGATTCCAGAGGCTCTTTTTGTTCAAGCCTTAGAAAAATTGGTGGCTTTGGATAAAAATTGGATTCCGCAAACACCTGGTGCGGCGTTATATATCCGTCCTTTTATGTTTGCAACCGATGAAACATTGGGCGTGCGACCTTCTAATACGTATAAATTTATCATTTTGACGGGCCCTGTCGGACCGTATTATGCGAAACCAGTCAAACTTTGGGTCGAACAAAAATATGTTCGGGCGGTTGCAGGCGGTACGGGAGAGGCGAAAGCGGCGGGCAATTATGCTGGTTCGCTCTATCCGATGAAGTTGGCGGCAGAACGCGGTTATGACCAAATCATCTGGACGGATGCCGTTGAACATAAATATTTGCATGAAGCTGGTACGATGAATTTGTTTTTCGTGATGGATGGAAAAGTAATTACGCCTTCTACGGATGGGGAAATTTTGAAAGGGATTACCCGCGATTGTTTTTTGAAAATTTTAAAATCAAAAGGTATTCCACACGAAGTCAGACCCATACATATAGACGAATTAGTACAATCGTATAAAAATGGCAAATTGGAAGCCGCTTTTGGAGCAGGTACAGCAGCAGTGGTTTCGCCTGTATGCGAGATTACATATGGCGATTTTAAAATGATGTTGCCTGAACTGAAACCAAATAGTATTCCTGCCTTATTGAAAGCCGAAATTGAAGGTTTGCGCAATGGTACGATTGCAGATACGTATGGTTGGATGCACCCAATTGAAACCGCAGCAGTTGTAACTGCGCCGAAAAAGAAAAAAGTACTGGTTTTAGAACCTGCGTAACTCATTTTGATACGAATTGGAACGCGGATGATATGGATAAGTAGTTGAAGGACAACAACGTTTGGAGGGTTTGAAACACTCCAAACGTTATACGACCCAAAAATACACGCTAAAAGGTTGATTTTCAATGAAGTATAACGTTTGGAGGGTTTGAAACCCTCCAAACGTTGTTGTCGATTCTTTAACTTATGGGGCGGATTTGTTTGATTTTTTTGCAAGAAAATCCATCCTTAATTCCCTAATTCTTGATTCAAACTTACGCAAGTAGTTCTGAGAATTTTTTCTTTCCACGAATATAAAATTGAAAAACCGCCGAACCTTTATAAACGCCTCCAAAATTGGGCGCACCAATGCGATTTGCTTCAACAATCGCTGATACGGCTTTGCGTTTTTCAATCAATTTGAAAATATTTTTGTAAAAAGAACCATGTGCCTGCACGATTGCCCAAGTCTGTTTCCATTGTTTTTTGAATAAAAACCGAAGTCCCACTACCCCATCCAACATCAATCGAAAGGGTATCAACCACATCAATTTCAAAAAAGGTTCGTTTTTAAATAACAAATATAAATTATTCCGAAAATTCAAATACGTTTTTTTAGGATTTTCATACTCCAAAGTCCCACCGCCGACATGGAAAACAACCGAACGCGGTTCCACCATAATCTTATAACCGGCTCGCCGCAATCGCCAACATAAGTCAATTTCTTCTTGATGCGCCCAAAAATCAGCATCCAATCCACCAAATTGTGTGTACAAATCAGCTCGAATCACCATAGCCGCACCACTCGCCCAAGCGATTTCAGACACGTCATCATATTGTTTTCGGTCTCTTTCCACCTTTTCAAACACCCGACCACGACAAATCGGATAACCTAACACATCAATCCATCCGCCCACTGCGCCTGCATATTCAAAATATTTCCGTTTCTGATAAGCCCGAATTTTAGGTTGTACGGCAGCAATCGTATGATCCGATTCCATCAAGTCAATCAAAGGCAACAACCATTCTTTACGCACTTCCACATCCGAATTTAATAAAACAAAGTATTTATACGTTTTTTCTTCCTGCAAACGCTCCAATGCTTTATTGTAACCTAATGCAAATCCATAATTTTCTTTTAAATCAATGGCTCGAATGCGCTGATGTCCATAATAATTGGGCAATCCATCCAAATTTTTTTCGAGGATAAAATCCATCGTCCCATCTGTTGAACCATTGTCTGCCACAATTACATCATAATTCGCATATTGCGCCGCCAAAACAAATGGTAAAAATTTATCTAATAATTCTTTTCCATTATAATTCAAAATCACAACTCCGACTTTCGGAAACGATTGATTTTCAATCTCTTGCAAAATTTCCTTAGCGGATGTTTCATCATTTGCTAACTGAACCACCAAATCTTCTAACGATTCAAAATATTGATCCGAACGCAAATGCTCCACTAATTCCACTTTCAACGTATCGCCATAAATGTCTTTATCAAAATTAAAAATATTGACTTCAATCGTCACATTATGATAATTTTTCAATACAGGACGGTCTCCGCGATACATCATGCCTTTGTGTCGAATGCCTTTGTGCCAAACAAAAACAGCATAAATCCCATGCGGCGGCACTAATTTATGCGGGTCACTGACCGAAATATTGGCAGTCGGAAAACCAATGCCGCGCCCAATTTGCTGCCCTTTCACTACTGTACCCGTGAACGAATAATAATGCCCCGATAATTTTGCAGCAGTACCCACATCGCCGCGCTCAAGCGACTTGCGCACCTGCGTAGAACTCACGGCAATATCGTCAATAACTTGTTTTTCAATTTCTTGCACTTCATAACCAAATTTTGTTTGGTTTATTTTCAAAAAATCAATATTTCCTGCGCGTTTAGCCCCAAAATGATGGTCATAACCAATGACAATATATTTAGGTTTGAAATATTTAACTAAGAATTGTTCGATATAATCCTCTGGAGATTGCTCCGAAAACGCCTTCGTAAAAGGCGCGACGACGACATAATCCATACCTTGTTGTTCCAACAAAATGGTTTTTTCATCCGTCAAAGTCAACAATTTGATGGGTGCAGCAACACCTTCCACGACCAAACGCGGGTGTGGATGAAACGTAATGACCACAGAAGGGAGTTTCACCGCTTCCGCCAACGCCTTGACGCGTTTCAAGATAGATTGATGTCCTGTATGCACCCCGTCAAAAGAACCAATCGTAAGGACGGTATTTTTGAAATCAGGCAATTCGGATAGATTGTGAAATATTTTCATAGCGGCTGCAAAAATAGCAAGAATCGACGTATAAAAAATTTTTTTTAGACGATATTGGGCTTCTTTTGATTTTTTTGCCCAAAATTAAAACAAATAAATCAAATCGCATTCAACAATAAGCATCAATTGCTCAAAACCATAGATTTTAACTCAAAAACAAGGCAAGATGTTTACAAATTATTGATAAATTTGCGCTTGCAAATTATATCTTTGATTTTTACTCATATCTATGCAATCCAATACACCATTTATTATAGGCGTGACAGGCGGTTCTGGCTCTGGCAAAACAACGCTGATTAAACAATTAAGGCAACTTTTTCCCGAAAACGCGCTTTGCGTGATTTCGCAGGACGAATATTACAAACCGCGCGACGAACAATGGGTCGATGCCAATGGCTATAAACATTTCGATTTGCCAACTTCCATTGATGACAAGGCCTTTTTAAAAGATATTAAAAAATTATTAAAAGGCGAAATCATTGAAAAGCAGGAATATGTGTTCAATAATCAGGATGCTACCCCTGTTATGAAATATTTTCGACCTGCGCCGATTATCGTTGTGGAAGGGCTTTTTGTGTTTCATTATCCTGCGATAAAGGCATTATTTAATTTGAAATTATTTGTTTTTGCGGAGGAAAATTTGAAAATTATTCGCCGCATTCGACGCGACCAAGTGGAGCGCGGATACCCGATAGAGGATGTTTTATATCGATATGAACATCATATTGTGCCGAGTTATCAACAATTTATTGAACCGTATTTGAAAGAATCGGATTTGATTTTGAATAATAATAA
>JBDLWG010000483.1:0-11002 GCA_039804385.1 Bacteroidota bacterium | reverse complement strand
TGGTGGATCATCGCGGTTGTGCGAAAGCAACGACACTTTCGATTACGCAGCCGCCTTTATTGACAGCGAGTTTAAACGTAGATACGATTATTTGCAAAGGCAAGTTGACTCCATTAGTCGTGACTGCGACGGGCGGAACAGGCAATCTTTCGTATCGTTTGAATGCAGGCACTTCTCAAAGCAATACTTTTATGGTTGCGGCGGGTGAGCAAAGGGTTCAAATCCGAGATGCCAATCAATGTATAAAAACGTTGCCGCCCGTCATGGTGGAAGACGCGACCGCTAAACTGGGCGAATTCATGCATCTTAAAATCAATTGCCATGACATGGATATGCGAATCTATCCGAATCCTGTAGTAGATGTCATGTCGGTAGATTTCAAAATCGCACAATCAGGTGTTATTAAAGTTAAAGTGTTGGTTTACAATGCGTTAGGTGATTTGATTGCACATGAAGATTACAAAAATATTGAAGCGGGTTCTTATACGGCTTCTTGGGATACGGCGAATTGGGCTTCAGATATGTTACGTGTGTGTTTGGAAGTGGACGGCGTATGTGTGCAAGTCACTTCGGTAATGATTGTTCATTGATTTACAATGATTTACATATTTTGCTATTTGGATAACCTATTGAAAATCAATGCGTTAGAAAGCCGTTTCGGAAACGGCATTATAACGCATTGATTTTCAAGGGGTTACAAAAAAGCATTTTGATAAATGGGCATAAAAAGCTGATTTTCAAAAACTTCGGCATTAATAAAAAAAACAATGAAAAAAAATATCTATCTCTTAACAATTCTCTTGCTTTGGTCCGCCGCGACAAACCTCACCGCACAATGTGCCAATGGATTGGATCCATTAGGCAGACCGTGCCGCAATGTCATTCAAACCGCCGTTCCCTTCCTGCGGATTGCGCCCGATGCGCGTTCAGGCGGGATGGGCGATGCAGGCATTGCCGTGACCGCCGACCCGAATGCGATGCATTTTAACGGTTCTAAAATGGCTTTTGCAACCCAAAAAACAGGTATTTCGATGACTTATACGCCTTGGTTTCGGAATTTGGGGGCGGATAACATCTATTTAGCGAACCTCTCAGGCTTTAATAAATTCGGCTCCGAAACGCACAAACAAGCGATTGGAATTGATTTTCGATTTTTCTCCATGGGTACCTTGAATTGGACGGACGCGAATGGTACTCGTTTGAGCGAAGGCATTCCGCGTGAAATGTCCTTAGCCATCGCGTATTCGCGCCAATTAACGGCGCATTTGGCGGTCGGCTTGACGGGCAAATACATTTATTCCAATTTAGCATCAGGCATGGGAGTCGGCATGAATCCGATTCGTTCGGGCAAAGCAGGTGCGGTTGATGTTTCGTTGACGTACCAAAAACCAATGATGATTTCGGGTAAAAAAACAGATTTAAGCATTGGTTTGGCGGTTTCCAACATGGGTAATAAAATTACGTACCTCTATCGAAGCGATTTTTTACCGACGAATTTAGGCTTAGGCGCGGCTTGGGCGATGCAATTAGACCCGCATAATGCCTTGACTTTCGCATTAGATGTCAATAAAGTGTTAGTTCCTACGCCCGATGCGCAAAAAACATGGCAAAATGTAGGCGTTGTCAAAGGCATGTTCCAATCTTTTTCGGACGATTATTCGACAAGCGGCGAAAAATTCAGAGAATTAACATGGAGTACGGGCGTGGAATACTGGTACGATAAGCAATTAGCCCTCCGCGCAGGTTATTTCTACGAACACGAATCCAAAGGCGGCAGACAATATTTCACCACAGGTTTGGGCTTGAAATACAATTTGTACGGCATTAATTTCTCGTATTTGGTTCCGATGTCCACACAACGCAATCCATTAGGCAACACCTTAAGAATGTCCCTCTTATTTGATTTGAACGAACTCAAAAAAGGGTGATTGGTATCAAGAAAAAGGTTTACAATTCAACGGTTTTGTGTTTTTTGAGTCAATAGTAGTTCCGAATGAAGCATTTTTGGGGAAAGAAATTACGATTCTTTAAGTTTCTGCCAACGAAACGGTTAACCAATTGAGTAGTCGGGAAATAAATTTCCCAACTACTCAATTGGCTTTTATCCTATTTTTCAAATATTAATCTCACCAACCATCTTTTCGGGGCGCACCCATTCATCAAATTGTTCAGCCGTCAAATAGCCTAATGCTATGGCGGTTTCTTTCAAGGTCTGCCCTTTTTTATGGGCTGTTTGAGCAATTTCAGCTGCTTTGTAATAACCAATTTTAGGATTCAACGCTGTTACTAACATCAATGAATTATTAACATGTTTTTTAATATTTTCATGCAACGGTTCAATTCCTTCCGCACATTTATCGTTGAACGAAACACATACATCTGCAATCAATCGCGCTGAATGCAGGAAGTTATAGATCATCATTGGTTTGAATACATTTAATTCAAAATGCCCCATTGCACCCCCAACATTGATGGCAACATCATTGCCCAATACTTGTGCCGCCACCATAGTCATCGCCTCACATTGGGTCGGATTCACTTTTCCGGGCATGATAGACGAACCAGGTTCATTATCAGGAATGTACAATTCGCCAATCCCACTTCTTGGACCCGATGCTAACAAACGAATATCATTGGCAATTTTCATCATACTCACAGCAACGGTTTTCAATGCGCCATGTGCTTCCACAATCCCGTCATGCGATGCCAATGCTTCAAATTTATTAGGTGCGGTGATAAATGGTAAATGGGTTAAAGTCGCAATATGTTTTGCCACATTTTCACTATAACCTTTGGGCGTATTGATGCCCGTACCCACTGCGGTACCGCCCAAAGCCAATTCAGAAAGGTGTGCTAAAGTATTTTTAATGGCTTTTAAACCATGATCCAATTGCGAAACATACCCTGAAAACTCTTGTCCAAGGGTCAAAGGAGTCGCATCCATAAGGTGGGTGCGCCCAATTTTGACCACATTTTTAAATTTTTTCGCTTTTTTATGCAAAGTATCGCGCAATTTTTTAATACTTGGAATGGTTTGTTCCAATAAAATTTTATACGCCGCAATGTGCATCGCCGTTGGAAACGTATCGTTGCTGGATTGCGATTTATTGACATCATCATTCGGATTTAAAAACTTCTTTTCATCCGTTAATTGTCCGCCTTGCAAGACGTGAGCGCGATAGGCAATCACTTCATTGAGATTCATATTACTTTGCGTCCCAGAACCTGTTTGCCAAACCACCAAAGGAAATTGGTCTGATAAGCCTCCATTCAAAATTTCATCACAGACTTGACCAATTAAATCGCATTTTTCTTTGGTCAGAATACCAGCTTCAAAATTAGTCAAGGCAGCCGCTTTTTTCAAATACGCAAATGCAATGATGATTTCCCGCGGCATTTTGTTAATATCTTGGGCAATCGGGAAATTGAGAACGGAACGCTGTGTTTGCGCACCCCAATATTTATCCGCAGGTACTTCAACCTTGCCCATTGTATCTTTTTCAATTCTAAACTGGTCCATTGTCAGGCAATTAATGAGTGATTAAATGATATGATAATTAATTTGATTTTACGGCGCAAAATTACAAATTCTTTCAGATTTGGCGGCGGATTGGGTGCATTTTCTCGCAGATTGCGCTGATTTTTTTCGCTGATTTTTGCATTTTTTTTTAGTTTAAAAAACAATCTGCGAAAATCAGTGGGAAAAACCAGCGTAATCTGCGAAAAAACATATAAATTTGCCCGTTTTTATAAAATATTTATTTTAAAATATCCAAATATCGGCATCGTTGAAAACGAAAAAACTTAAAAAAGATAAGTACAACGTCATTACGCTGGGTTGTTCTAAAAATGTGGTGGATAGTGAAAACCTTATCACGCAATTGCGCGGCAATGCGTTTGATGTGGTGCATGATAGCGAAAAGGCGGATGCCAATATCATCATTGTCAATACATGTGGGTTCATTGATTTGGCGAAAGAGGAATCGGTGAATACGATTTTGGAATATGCCGAAGTTAAAAAACAAGGTAAGATTGATAAATTATATGTAACGGGCTGTTTATCACAGCGTTATAAAGATGATTTGGAAAGAGATATTCCTGAAGTGGATGCGTATTTCGGTACGATGGAGTTGCCAGCATTGCTTGCTCAATTGAATGCCGATTATAAACACGATTTGATTGGCGAGCGCGTCACGACAACGCCTCAACATTTTGCGTATTTGAAAATTTCGGAAGGTTGTAATCGGACTTGTTCGTTTTGTGCGATTCCGTTGATGCGCGGCAAGCATATTTCGCAACCGATTGAAAAATTGCTGAAAGAAGCAAAAAATTTGGCGCGAATGGGCGTGAAAGAATTGATTCTCATTGCCCAAGAATTGACTTATTATGGTTTAGATTTATATAAAAAACGAGCATTGTCTGAACTTTTGGAAGCCTTGAACGATGTGGAAGGCATTGAATGGATTCGCTTGCATTATGCGTATCCGTCTAAATTTCCAGTGGAAGTGTTTGATACGATGGCGCGATTGCCAAAAGTTTGCAAATATTTGGATATTCCATTGCAACATATTGATAATCAAGTATTAGCGCGAATGCACCGTCAGATTACACGAGAAGAAACGATTGAATTGATTCGAGTAGCGCGGGAAAAAGTGCCGAATATTGCTTTGCGGACGACGATGTTAGTCGGTTTTCCAGGTGAAACGGAGGCTGAATTTGAGACCTTATGCCGTTTTATAGAAGAAATGCGGTTTGAAAGGGTAGGCGTTTTCCAATATTCACATGAAGAAGGAACTTCCGCTTTTCTGTTGGAAGATGATGTACCGCCTGCAGTGAAAGAAGCGCGGGCAGCCCGATTGATGGCAATTCAAGAAGATATTTCCTTTGAAAAAAATGAAGCAAAAATTGGGCAAACCTTAAAAGTATTGTTTGATCGCAAAGAAGGAGCCTATTTTGTGGGTAGAACGGAGTTTGATTCGCCCGAAGTGGATAATGAAGTATTGGTGAAAGCGCGTAAAAGCTATGTTCGGATTGGCGATTATGCCCAAATCAAAATAACCAATGTGGAAGCCTTTGATTTGTATGGTACTGTTATTCAATGATTTATATTTCGTGTAGTTGTTGTTGAATATAATGGGTGTACGGATTATACGGATTTTTACAGATTGGTACGGATTTTTTTTTCTAAAAAAATCCGTACCAATCTGTAAAAATCCGTATAATCCGTACACCCATTGTATCGTAAAGTATAATCTTTTTCTCCTCATTTTTTATTATAAAAAATCAACAT
Source organism: Bacteroidota bacterium (assembly GCA_039804385.1). Lineage (GTDB taxonomy): Bacteria > Bacteroidota > Bacteroidia > Chitinophagales > Saprospiraceae > JAAFJT01. The sequence continues at coordinate 5,712 of JBDLWG010000483.1, read as the reverse complement.
CTACATCATACGGATATTCCATCAGATACATAATCGCTTTATCAATATTTAAATTTTGAAAAACAATTTTATACAACATATCTGTTATCGGCATATGCAACTTATACGTCCGCGCCACTCGATGCACAATTTGTAACGTTCTAACGCCTTCTGCGACTTCTTTGGTCGTTGCCTTAATTTGTTCAGTGGTCTCCCCTTTTGCCAGACGCATTCCAAACGTATAATTTCGACTATTCCCACTTGTTGCGGTGGCAATTAAATCGCCAATGCCTGCGGTTCCTAAAAAAGCCTTGTTACTCGCACCCAAACGCGTTCCAAACGTAATCATTTCGCTCAAACCGCGTGTAATCAGCAAGGCTTGCATGTTTTTACCCAACCCTTTACCGCCCAAAATTCCAGAACCCAGCGCAATAATATTTTTCAACGCGCCCGCAAACTCCGCACCTAAGATTTCAGGTGTACCAAAAACATGGAACCGCTTGCTTTGAAAAGATTTTTTCCCTGCCTCAATCACTTCATTGAAACGGCTCCCGATAACGGTCGCAGCAGGTTGCCCCGCTAAAATCTCTGATGCTAAATTAGGTCCTGCAAGGCAGCCAATCCGCACAACCGAACTTTCTTCTGCAATCACTTCACTCATCGTGCGTACATGCGCCCGCGTTATCGGCATTTGACTTTTCGGGTCTAATTCGCTTTCGTCCATTCCAATTAAATCGAATCCTTTCGTTCCATGAATCATAAAATGGTAGGGACGTAAGTGCGGTGAAAAGGTACGCATCATCTGACGAAAATTGCCTGATGGCACAACAGGATATAAAATTTGGCATAACTCGCAAATTTTCCGAACATCATTTGTTGCTCTAATGCGGGTTGACAATTTTGTATTGTAATGAAAATGATCCCGATTAATGCTCTCGGCGGTTTCGGGCTGCCGCGAGAATATTAATACATCTGTATTTTCCGCCAATAATTGGGCAATGGCAACCCCAAAACTGCCCGAACCGATAATGCCTACCATAAGGATATGAGTTTAAAATATTATTTTATAGAATCGCTTTGCGAATCCGCACCAATTTTTCAAGTAATGCCTCTAATTGAGACAAAGGTAACATATTTGCCCCATCACTTTTCGCCATCGCAGGATTTGGATGCGTTTCTATAAATAAACCGTCCGCGCCCACTGCAATTGCTGCTTTTGCAATCGTTTCAATTAAGGCAGGTTTACCACCTGTAACACCCGTTTTAGCATTGGGTTGTTGCAACGAATGCGTACAATCCATCACCACCGCAGCCCCCAATTGCTGCATTTCAGGAATATTCCTAAAATCAACCACCAAATCTTGATACCCAAACGTATTGCCGCGCTCAATTAACATCACTCTTGAATTGCCCGAATCCACCACTTTTTGCAAAGCATGTTGCATCGTTTCAGGACTGGCAAATTGCCCTTTTTTGATACTGACGATTTTGCCCGTTTGCGCCGCCGCTACTAACAAATTGGTTTGACGACATAAAAACGCAGGAATTTGCAAAATATCAACATATGGTGCGGCAATAGCGGCTTCTTCATCCGTGTGAATATCGGTTGTGGTAGGCAAATCATATTTCTCACCTACTTTTTTTAAAATATTCAATGCTTTTTCGTCGCCAATCCCTGTGAAAGAATCCAAACGGCTGCGATTCGCTTTCCGATAAGAACCTTTAAAAATATAAGGAATTTGCAATTTTTCACAAATTTTAGAAACTTTTTCGGCAATTTCCATCGCAATCGATTCGCTTTCAATCGCACAAGGACCCGCAATAAGGAAAAATTGCCCACTATCCGCAAAACGAATTTTGGGAATCTGATGAATAATTGAATTTTGCATAATGATTACAAACTCATTTGTTGTTGTTTATAGATGCGCTGCCATGTGACCAGACCATAGGCGGCGATGATGCCAAAAATGACGTATTCTATTGATAAAAAATAGAGTTTTTTTTGAAAATAAAGCATCGGTGCAAGGATATCGACAGCGACCCAAAGATACCATGCTTCCATTTTCTTACGCGCCATTAAAACATTTGCCACCATGCTCATCACCATAATCGCTGTATCGGCTATTGGAAAAGCAGCAGGTTGTGGAAAATATTGGGGATACCAAGTATTTAATTTACTGATAATATGACCTAAAACAATGGTATTGATAATAATAAATAGTATCATTAAAAATCTTTGTTTTGGTTTTAATAAATCAATTTTGATTTTGGGCAAATCCTGTGTATTGCGCCGCGACCATTCGTACCAACCATAAATGCCCGTCCCGAAAAAAAAGATTTGCAAAAACATATCGGAATACAAGGCAGAACGATAAAAAATCACATAAAAACAAATGATATTGATTAACCCAATCGCCCAATTGATAATATGTTCTCGCGCACTCAACCAAACGGCTAACAAACCGGTGACCGTACCTGTGAGTTCTAACCAACTCATTGGATAATTAAAGAGTGTAAAAGCGATGTTATTTAAATCAAAAAAAGTTGTAATTAAACGCATGTTACGAACTAAAACAGATTTGTCCTAAATGTAATTTATTGTATAAAGGTTTTGGGGATAGGTTCGCGCCGTCAGTGATAATCAACGGATTCGTATCGAATCAAGGTCGGCGAGGTTACAACCTCGCCGACCTTTTGGATCGGATTTTTTATTTTTTGCGCCCTCTGAACGTTTTTCTTTTCCCTAAATTAAACCCATTTTGCAGTACCAACCATCGTTTTGGGATAATGAACCCCCATTTTCACTTCCGCTAATTTTAATTCTTCTGCCGTCAATGTATCCAACCGATGGATTTTTTCGATTGGAATATTTTTCAATTCAGGTAGCCATAATTTAACATATTCGCCTTTTGAATCATATCTAAGTGCTTGATTTAAAATATTAAAATAACGATTTTCTCGCGGGTCATTGCCTACGCCTGCGATATAATTCCAATTGCCATAATTGCTACAGGGGTCATAATCCAATAACATGGATTCAAACCACTCCGCGCCCATGACCCAATTGACATGCAAATCTTTGATTAAAAAACTGGCTACATTTTGTCGCCCCCGATTCGACATAAACCCAGTCGCTGCCAATTCGCGCATATTCGCATCAATGAAAGGAATGCCTGTTTTGCCCTCTGTCCAAAGTTGCAAAATGCGTTCATCATTCGTCCACCGTTTATCTGGTTTGCCGAGTGTGCCGCCTTTTTGAAATATTTTATTTTCAAATTTTTTACCCATTAAACGGAAAAAATCCCGCCATAGGAGTTCAAAAAAAAGCCAATAGGTTGATTTGTTTTCGCCGCGTTCTGACTCATATCGTTTTAATTCCCAATAAATCGTTTTCGGAGAAATGCAGCCTTGCGCCAACCAAGCCGAAAATTTAGACGAATAATCATTTCCAATCAAACCATTGCGCGTTTCTTCATAGGATTTCACCAAGTTGCTCTCCCAAAAATAATAATGCAACCGCTTTAGCCCTTCCGTTTCGCCCCCTTTGAAAGCAGGCATGGAACGCGTATCGGCTTCAAAATCAGCATGCCCAAAAGCCGTTAAAGTGGGTATTTCACCTGCTTCTAAGCGTAATGTCAAGGGTACAATGCTTGTTGGAGCCGATAACGGTTGTCGAATGGGTGTTACACGCTCCGTTTCTTTGCGAAATTGAGTGAAAATATCAGGGGTATGCGTGACAGGAAAAGGCAAATCGGCGGTATAATATAACATTTTACCTCTGGTATATCTCAATTCTTGCCCAATAGACCATAAATTTTGTTCCAAACGATCTTGAACAAAGAGTTCTTCTGCCGTTCTTTCTCGATTGCAATAGACATAAGTGGTGCGCGCCTCTTTTGCCAATTTAAACAAAATATCTTCGGGTTTGCCTACCCGCACATAGAGTTCAGAACCTGCTTTTCGCAACGATTGCCTCAAATCGGCAACACTTTCAAGGATGAATTGCGCTCTAAACTTACCTGTTTTTGCAAAACCAAAGGTCGTTTTACTTTGAAAAACGCGTTCATCAAAGATATAAATTGGTATAATTTCATCACTATTCTTGATGGCTTCCAACAGAGCTTCATTATCATGCAGCCTCAAATCTTGCCGAAACCAAAGGATAACCCGTTTTAACTTCATGGTTCGTGTCCCGTTTTTCGTTTTTTTCAGAAATACGGCGCAATTTTAACAAATCTTAGGGAGATTGGTTTGTTTTTTTGAGCGTAAAATTTTAGATTGTTTTAATTCAATGAAAATCAAATTAAAAAAAAGGGATTGATGCTGCTTTTATGCTAAAAAAAGGTGAAATTCGCACCGTTTTTCTACTTAACTGAGTAGTCGAGAAATTTATTTCCCGCTATAGCGGGAAATAAATTTCTCGACTACTAAACTATACGCGCCAATCCATTTAAAAAAATGAGTTTAAAAAATCTAATTTCCAGCATTACCGCGCAAACTATCCAACAACTCAAAATGGAAGGCGGTGTATTTTTAATTGATAAACCGTTGCGTTGGACTTCTTTTGATGTGGTCAATAAATTGCGTTACATCCTCAAAAAAAAGACGGGCGATAAAAATCTAAAAGTCGGTCATGCAGGTACGCTTGACCCGTTAGCGACAGGTTTATTGATTGTTTGTGTGGGCAAAATGACCAAACAAATTGATGGTTTTATGGATACGACCAAAGGCTATGCTGGAACCCTTGTGTTAGGTGCAACTCGACCTTCCTATGATATGGAAACCGAAATTGACCAAACATTTCCTGTTGAACATTTGAATGAAACGGTGTTTCAAACGGCAAAACAAGGTTTTTTAGGAGAAATTAGCCAATATCCGCCTGTTTTTTCCGCCATCAAAGTCGGTGGCAGACCTTTGTACGAAAGTGCCCGATTGGGTATCGCTGTGCAAGTAGAACCAAGACGCGTCCGAATCGACCGTTTTGAAATCCAACAGGTATCCGAAAATACATTATCCTTTGAAGTTATCTGTTCCAAAGGAACGTATATTCGTTCTTTAGCATACGATTTTGGAAAAGCCTGCGGTTCGGGCGCGTATTTAAGCAGCCTTCAACGAACTGCAAGTGGGGATTTTCAACTGAACAAGGCTTGGCAAATGGACAACCTTATTGAACAATTAGATCGTATTTAAAAAAGAACAATATTTTTTTATTTTTAAATAAAACATATTTATATCCAAAATACCAACATCGCGGTATTTGAGAAATATCCAAATAACACCAACTTTACACCGAAAATGTGATATGTATTACAAATTACATGTAAGTTTATAGGTTAAACTTACGCATTTAACCGATTCTATCTTGTACTGTTGTCGTTCCTGTGAGATGTATCGGAGACACTCGCCTTAAAGTATGACAGTCTTGCCTTAAAACAATTTTTAATATGTTTTATTCACATAAAGCAACTTTTCGAGGTTTGAATCACCATCGAAAAGTTGTTTGTACGATTTTATGTCCAAAACTTTAATTTTCATGAAGAGAACTATGAACAAAACGTATTTACTGACTGGATTTTTATGGCTCTGCTGCTGTTTCAAAATCACAGCGCAATGTGTTCCCCCAACCGTATCTGTACAGGTACAGAACAATGGTTCGCCTTTATGCCAGCAAGCTCCTATCGTTTTGGAAGCAAATGTTACATCCAGTACCATTGGCATTACGTATCAGTGGAA
>JBDLWG010000482.1:0-3932 GCA_039804385.1 Bacteroidota bacterium | reverse complement strand
TTTTGATTTTTTGATTTTTTTTTTGCAAAAAAAAAATCAAAAAATCAAAATCATCTCTCTCAGCCCCCTTTTTTGGCGGCGATACATCGACTTTTGTCACTTCTCCGCAGTTGTCAGAGAGTTCAAGCGCATCTTTGGCGAAGTCATCAGGCATTTCCGAAACGGCGTTAAACTTCGTGACCATCGAAATCCCTGCTTTGTAATCCATCAAACCGAGTACATGCCCTGTTGCAACATGCAACAATGGATATTCCGTTACGCAGAACTTACACCAATCTGAACAGTTATCAAATTTGAATCTGCTTCCTGCTTCATCGTGTCCCCAACAAGAGACTCATCGGGCGGTTTAGACACTCCACAGGCATTGACAGCCGTGTAACTCACGGACTGATTTCTTAAATTGATCGCGGCATTGAGGTCACGGTCGATTTCCAACCCACAATGCTCACAACAATAGGTTCTTTCTTTTAAAGACAAGTCTTTTTTAATGGTTTGACACCCCGAACAGGTTTTGGAAGAAGGATAAAATCGATCCACAACCGTTAATTTCGAGCCATACCAATCACATTTGTACGTCAGTTGACGGCGAAATTCATAAAATCCGCCATCTAAAATCGCACTGGATCGTTTGTGATTTCGGCTCATGCCTTTCACATTCAAATCTTCGATCACCACTTCGCTGTGGTTTTGAGCGAGTTGCGTCGTGACTTGGTGCAACGTGTCTTTGCGAATACAGGCGATTTTGGAATGAATTTTCGCTACTTTCGCTTGTGCTTTTTGATAATTTTTACTTTGATTTGGATTCTTTTTTCCTTTAATATATTTTTTACTCGCTTGGCGTTGCGCCAAATGCAGCTTTCTTTTTTGCTGGCGATAAGGGCGACGGTTCTCAAAAATCGTTCCGTCGCTCCCTGTTGCCAATGTCTTAATGCCCAAATCCACGCCTACAACCGATTGTTTTTCTCCGTTTTGCTTTTCCTTCGCATAAGGGATTTTGAAACTCACAAACCAATGATTTGCTTGTCTGGAAACCGTTACATTTTTAACGACAACATTCGTCGGCACGTTTTCGCTGCATCGAACCCACCCCATGCGCGGCAATTTGATTCGATTCCCTTTGGTTTGAATGCTCCCTTCCAAATAGAAACGATCGTGCGTTCCTTTTTTCTTAAATCGAGGTAAACGAACCTTTTTCATCCGAAAGGAACGTTTATACGCGGTGTCTAAATTCCGAAACGCTTGTTGGGGGCTACATTTCGAGACTTCTTTTGCCCAAATGGCCTCTGTATTTTTATGAATCACCCACGATTTATGTAAATCCACGGCACTGGGACGTTTTTTTCCTGCCTGATAAGCTTCTTGACTTTTTGCCAATCCCCAGTTATACGCATAGCGCGCAGCCCCCGCATGTTGTGCGGCAAGCGTGCGTTCTTGATTATTCAAGTCTAAGCGTATTTTGATGGATTTCATTTTAAATCTTTAGAAATATCTTTTAATTGTTCTATAATTGCCTTGTTCTTGTGACTTCGGCTGCCATATAATCTTGCCGAAAAAACGGTAATGATTTCTAAGACATCTTTCGCCAAATCTTCTTCGAAACTACGGTCTTCGGTTCGGTTAATGATTAGTACCTCTACGCCGAAATGCTCACATAAACTGAAAATCAGTTCACTGCCGAATCATAATAACCGATCTTTGTGGGTAATCACCAGACGATTCACTTGATTCGAACAAATTAATTTGATCAGTCGAATTAATCCTTTTTTCTGATAGTTGAGACCGCTTCCAAAATCACTAATGACTTCATAATCAAACCCTTTGCTCGCACAATACATTTCTAAAACCTGACACTGCCTCTCTAAATCGTTTTTCGGATCATGACTGGATACTCGAGCATATGCAACGGTTAAATCAGTGGTCTTGGTGCCCCTCAATAATTCGGCTAATTGATAACGCCGATGCCCGCCGTCCGTTTTATAACTTTGAATTTTCCCTTCTTTTTCCCATAAACGAAGGGTTTTAGGCGTTACCCCGAGTATTTTACTCGCTTCTTGAATTGTTATCATGGCGCAAAGTTACATATTCTTTTCAAAAGAACAACTTAATGTGCAACTTTGTTTAAAAATGTTCCATTATTTTAACTCTGTTACGAGCCCCAAGTGTTTTATACGCTCTTTTCGGAACTAAAGGTGGTTCGTAAAAGACGCACATCAGCCGATAAAGCAACAACGAAGCACTGATGACTTCGACCGTGAAGGGGGCATTCAAATCCAACGTTGGATGTTCGACCCATTCAAAAGCTTTTTTGGAAAGGCTGTACTGTAAATAAATGGACAAATTACCATTCAATGGCGGCAATGGTGAAACGAACTGCCATTTCAAGGAAAGGTGCGTTTGCACCGTTTCGTCTGTGATGCGTTGCGCCATCACAGGCGGAGCAACCAAATACGGTTGATTCAAATCCCGTTTAATCATAATGAATGTTTGTTTGTAATGAAAAATTCAATTTCGATAAAAATCCTACAAAAATACGGGTTTTAGTTGAAATGATGCTAAAACAATGCAAATTTTTTTTTATTCGGCAGATTTAAAATGATCTCACACTAAATAGATGCGTAAAACTTAAAATTAAATGACAGATATGTTTGTTTCTTTCCAAAGAAACGGGTAATTTTGCATGTTCGCGTTTCTAATAAATTAAAAAATAGTATGCAAAACAATTGGTTAAAAACAAGATTGATTCGAGATAAAGCAATGGAGGCGTTAACGGCTCATTTGCCTCTATCGGTACAATGGGAGTCGGCGGACGGACCATTGGCGGATACACCTGAAGGTTTTTTAGTATTTCCAAACCAACGAATTTATACTACTGTCAAGTCTGAATGTCGGATGCACCATTTATCGGAATTGTGGGCAACGAAGGAAAAATCGCAGGGCACAGGCTTTCTTTTGATAGCCAATACGATTTCTGAACCCGTCAAAAAGCAACTTAAGAAATTAGGAATCAATTATTTAGATACCGCAGGAAATGCTTCTATTTTTTACCCACCTGCTATAGCGATTGTGATACAGGGCGCAAAAAAACAAGCAATTCTTCAACCTGATAAGGCTTTTACCAAAACAGGGCTTGCCTTAGTTTTTGCGTATTTGACCCAAGACGGTTTAATGCAACAGAATTATCGCCAGATTGCGGCAATGTTGCAAATCAGTATAGACACGATTGCAAAAACGAATGCGAGCCTCAAAATGCAGCATTTCGTTCGGCAATTGACCCCTACAAATATGGTTTTAACGGATAAGAAACGATTATTTCAGAAATGGTCGGACGTTTATGCCACGCGCATTAAACCCAAATTATTTTATGAAAAGTTTAGTTTTTTGACCCCTGCTGCAGAACGGGATTGGAAAAGTTTGAAATTATCAACTCAAAGTTGTTGGGGCGGCGAAGCTGCTGCAGATTTATTGACGACACACCTTCGCCCTGCCCTTTTTACATTGTATTCGACAGAATCCAAAGCAGATTTGATGAGACAGTATCGGTTCAAACCGAATCCGAATGGAAATATTGAAGTTTATTTGCCCTTTACGGATTGGAATCTGATGGCTGAAAAGGGCATGACCCATGTTTTATTGACCTATGCTGATTTATTAAATAGTGGTGACCCTCGTAATTTTGAAGTTGCCGAACAAATCTATGAAACCTATGCCCAAAAGTTCTTTTAATTTTTTTGAACACCAAGCATTAGCACCCTTGTTTGCGGCGGCTAAACGCGTTTTTGATAAAACGGGGGTTTCCTTTTATTTAATTGGAGCGCGAGCGCGAGATGTGTGGTTTTTACCAGAGGTGAGCCATCGGATGACGCGAGATGTAGATTGGGTTGCTGCGGCATCAGATGCTCGTCTTTTTAAAACGATTAAGCAACAATTGATTG
>JBDLWG010000481.1:0-5722 GCA_039804385.1 Bacteroidota bacterium | reverse complement strand
GTTTAAACCGTACACCAAAAATGAATAGAAAATTTTCAAGCCGCGTTAAACAAATTCTGAATTTAAGCAGAAATGAAGCGGTTCGCTTGGGACACGATTATATCGGGACAGAGCATCTGCTATTGGGGTTGATGCTGGATAAAGAAAACCTTGCCATTAAGGTGTTGGGTTCTTTGGAAGTCAATCTGGACGATTTGCGCCGCAACGTGGAGCAAAATATTCAACGGTACAGCGGACCGAGTTCCAACCTCAATGTGGGCAACATCAATCTCAACTCGCAAGCCGAGAAAGTATTGAAAATCACGATGTTAGAGGCGCGTGCCTTGCGGAGTGATGAGGTCAATGCGGAGCATTTGATGCTTTCTTTGCTCAAATCTAAAGATACAACGGTCGGACGTTTGATGCATCATTATGATGTAGATTACGATATTTTCAAAGCTGAATTGGAATTTGTACGCCAAGAACGCGATTTTCAAGATGGGCCTGCGCCAACTATTTTCAATCAAGCATCGGGCAATGAAGATGACCGTTACGACGATGATGAAGAAGGGCGTTTCCAGCGCAAAGGGCAACCAGGGGCTAAATCCAGAACGCCTGTGTTAGATAATTTCGGACGCGATGTCACGAAACTCGCGGAAGAAGGCAAACTCGACCCTATTATCGGGCGCGAAACGGAGATTGAAAGGGTTTCTCAGATTTTGAGTCGCCGTAAAAAGAATAATCCCATTTTAATAGGAGAACCGGGAGTCGGTAAAACGGCGATTGTAGAAGGCTTGGCTTTGCGCATCATGCAGAAAAAAGTGAGTCGCACGTTGTTCGGCAAACGATTGGTGATGTTGGATTTGGCAGCTTTGGTTGCTGGAACGAAATATCGCGGTCAGTTTGAGGAGCGCATGAAGGCGATTATGAACGAGTTGGAAAAAAGTAGAGACGTTATATTGTTCATCGACGAGATTCATACGATTGTAGGCGCGGGTGGCGCGACAGGTTCGTTGGATGCGTCGAATATTTTCAAACCTGCTTTGGCAAGGGGCGAGTTACAGTGCATTGGAGCTTCGACATTGGATGAATATCGGCAATATATTGAAAAAGATGGCGCGTTAGACCGTCGTTTTCAAAAAGTATTGGTCGAACCACCAAGCATTGAGGATTGTATCCACATTTTGGACAATATTCGTCCAAAATATGAAGAATTTCACAATGTGAATTATTCCAAAGAAGCGATTAAAGCGTGTGTCACGTTGAGCAGTCGTTATATTACAGACCGTTTTTTGCCCGATAAAGCGATTGACGTGTTGGATGAAGTGGGTGCGCGGGTGCATTTGAAAAATATTCAAGTGCCGAAACACATCGAAGAAATGGAGAAAAAGATTGAAGACCTCAAAGAAATGAAAAATCAAGCGGTCAAAAATCAACAATATGAACGCGCTGCAGACCTCCGCGATGATGAAGGAAAATTGACGCGTCAGTTGGAACAGCAGAAATTGGAATGGGAAGAAGAATCAAAAACGCGTAGATACCCTGTTACAGAAGACGATATTGCAGAAGTGGTTTCCATGATGACAGGCATTCCGGTTCGCAAAGTGGGGCAGACGGAAAGCAATAAGTTGGTCAACATGACCGATGATATGCGCAAAATGGTCATTGGTCAAGATGATGCGATTTCTAAAATCACGAAAGCGATTCAACGAAACCGTGTTGGCTTGAAAGACCCGAAAAAACCGATTGGTTCGTTCATTTTTTTGGGTCCGACAGGCGTTGGAAAGACGGAATTAGCGAAAGCGTTAGCGCGATATATGTTTGATAGTGATGATTCGTTGATTCGGATTGACATGTCAGAATACATGGAGAAATTCAGTGTAAGTCGTTTGATTGGTGCGCCTCCGGGCTATGTTGGCTATGAAGAAGGGGGGCAATTGACGGAAAAAGTACGTCGGAAGCCGTATAGCGTTGTGTTATTGGACGAAATTGAAAAAGCGCATCCTGATGTTTATAACATTTTGTTGCAAGTTTTGGATGATGGACAATTGACCGATGGCATGGGGCGGAAAGTGGATTTCAAAAACACCTTGATTATTATGACTTCCAATATTGGCGCACGCCAATTGAAAGATTTCGGTCAAGGCGTTGGTTTTTCCACCCAAGCGCGGCAAGACCAAGAAGGCGATTCTGGTAAAGCAGTGATTCAGAATGCTTTACGTCGGACGTTCTCGCCCGAGTTTTTGAATCGGATTGATGATGTGATTGTATTCAACAGTTTGGGGACTGAAGAAATTCATAAAATCATTGATGTTGCGTTGCGTGATTTGTACAAACGGTTGAAAACATTGAATTACGAATTGCGTTTGAGCGCGGAAGCGAAAGATTTTGTGGCAGACAAAGGTTTTGACCCACAATTTGGAGCGCGTCCGTTGCATAGAGCGATTCAAAAATACATTGAAGACCCATTAGCAGAATTTATTTTAAATTCAAATCCATCCGAAGGCAGTGTGTTTGAGGCCGTTATGAATGAAGCAAAAGATGGATTGGTTATTGCATACCTAAATGAAGAAGTCAAAGAGAAATAAGTAAATTCATTTTGAAGGCAAAAAGTTGAAAGCCGTCCCTGTAATGGGGCGGCTTTATTTTTTTGAAAAAAATGAATTTGTAACGTCAAGCTAACTTGCGTCAAGTTTGAAACTTGACACAAGTTGTCACAAAAAAAATAGACCTTTGCGTTCAAATCAATCCATAATCATGACGCGTACCCAAAGTTTTCAAGTGAATTTAGGCGGTGTTTTGGACGTGCTTTCCAACCACCTATACAGTAGTGAACAGGTTTTCATCCGCGAATTGCTCCAAAACGCTTGTGATGCGATTTCAGCCCGTCAATTAAAATCACCCCAATTTGTGGGTTCGATTCACCTCGAACTCTTGAATGAAGGCAACTCGCTTTTGTTAGTGGTTGAAGATAATGGCATTGGACTTCATGAGGCAGAAGTGGAGCAATTTTTGTCGAGCATTGGCGCGAGTACCAAACGGAATCATTTTACCACACAACGCGACCATTTTATTGGTCAATTCGGGATAGGCTTGTTATCCTGTTTTATGGTCTGTGACGAGATTACGCTTATCACCCAATCCGAAGGGCATCCTGCCGTCAAATGGGTGGGTAAAGTAGATGGTACTTATACGATTACACTTTTGGAGAAAACATTATCTATTGGCACAAAAGTTTATATCGCTGCTAAAAAAGAAGCTCAAAAGTGGTTTCAACCTGCCATGATTCGCCAACTTGCCCAAAAATATGGGGAAATGTTGCCCTTTCCTATGAATTTAAATGTCAATAATCAACCGATTGGGCGTTTAAATCGGAGTCAATGGATTTGGGATGCGCATCCTGTGAATAGTGGTTCTCGTCGTCTTGAGATTTTGGAATATGGTAGAAGTACTTTTGAACTCCCTTTTCAAGATTTTATTGAATTTGAAGTTGAAAATATTGGCGCAAAAGGCATTGCATATCTGATGCCCCATCCTGTCAGTCCCAATTCCAAACAAACCCATAAAGTTTTTTTAAAACGGATGTTGTTATCCGATAAGGCGGATAATGTCGTTCCAAGTTGGTGTATTTTCGTTCGGTGCATTATGAATGTTACGAAACTTCGTCCGACGGCTTCTCGGGAATCTTTTTACGAAGATGCCGCTTTGGAAACCTTGCGGGAAGCGATTGGCACATCCATTCGGCGTTACCTCACCGATTTGGCGCGACATCAACCCGAAAAATTGCAAAAAGTACTGGCAATTCACGAATATTCTTTTAAAATGTTGGCTTTGGAATATGATGACTTTTATGAATTAATCATTCCGTGGTTACAATTTTCGAGTACAAAAGGGGGCATTCGCATTAAAGATATTACAGATAAAACGATTTATCATGTTCCTGATGTGGATGAATTTCGCAAAATTGCCCCGATTGCGATTGCTAAAAGCATGACGGTTATCAATTCGGGCTATATGTATGATGCGAGTTTGTTGCGAAAACTTAATTCGATACCGCATCATCGTCCTTCGGAAGTGCTGGATGTTCAGAATTTTATTACGATTTTTGAAGATATTAGTGTGGCTGAAAAAGCAGCTTCAGCCGATTTTATGCGGGTTGCAAAACAAGTTTTGTCAACTTTCAAATGTAAACCTGAATTAAAATATTTTGAACCTCAAAATTTGCCAACTTTGTACCATATGTCTGACACAGTGGGTCGAGATAGGCATTTGCGCAATGCAATTGATGTTTCTGATGCGTTATGGTCTGGGATTTTGGGCAATTTTTCGAGCAGTTACAGTTCCTCCCAGTATTCCGTTTTGTGTTTCAACATGAGTAATACAGTTGTGCAACGATTAGTCAAAGTAAAAGAAGAAGGATTATTAGCGTCTATTATCAACATTTTGTATGTAAATGCGCTCATGTTGGGACATCATCCATTAGACGCGAAGGAAATGAACCTTTTAAATAACAAAGTGTTGGAATTAATCGACTGGACATTGAAAGCCTAATAAGTAGTTCAATTGAAAGAACCGATCCAAAAGGACGGCGAGGTTGCAACCTTATACATTACCCACAGAATCAAAAAGGTGCGTAGCACCGCAACATTTGTAGCAAAACGGAATTAAAATCCGCGTTGGAGGTGCGTAGCACCGTAACAATCGCATCGTTTCTACAAATGTTGCGGTGCTACGCACCTCCGAAACGGCTTATCCATTGTTTTTCTACAAATGTTGCGGTGCTACGCACCTCCGAAACGGCTTATCCATTGTTTTTCTACAAATGTTGCGGTGCGACGCACCTTTTTTATTTTGTAGAATCCTTTGAATGCCAATAATCATTCTGTGTGTACTGGATAGAGTTGCAACCTTACCGACCTTGATTTGATACGAATACACTGATTATCAATTATTTACGTTTTGCTCGTTTATTTCAAATCAACTACTTAACAAGAAAAATATCACGCCGCCAAAGTGGGGATAGAAATCGCAATTTTTTTGGAAAAAAGAATATCAAAAAATAAAATGGATTATAAATCGGTCATTGAAAATCTGCTTGAGCAAGCAGATTGGGCGAAACAATACAGCCTCGAACAAGCTCAAATCCTTGAAAAAGCAGTGCAATTAGCGGAATCGCACCAAGATTTTGAGTTAACCGCCCGTTCTAAATCGGAATATATTGGCTGTTTAACCTTTTTGGGCTTTCAAGAAAAAGCTTTTGGACATTTTGCATGGTTGCTCGCGCATCTCGAACATCCCAATATGCCCATAGATGAATCCACAATTTTGTGGAAATACAAATGGATGGTGGGTTGTATGACGGATTATTTAAATCTATCATCCACTCAAATTATTGCCACATTGGAAGATATGGAAAAACGTTTTTTAGCGAATAACTCTGATAATCAAAGAGTTGTATTGGATTATAAAAGACGAATTTATCATGCGATGGGTTATCTGGAGCAAGCAGAAACATATTATCAATTATTTGAAAAACAAGAAGCAAGAACGAATAACTTAAGCATCTATTTTACGAATGAGTTGGATGATTGTCGTGCTTGCACTTTAAACAATTTGTTAAGTTACTGGTTACTAAATAGTGATTTTGAAAAGGTGCTTGAAAAAGCAGTGCCTATTTTGGAGGGTAAAATGGCTTGCGGAAGCGTTCCAAAAACAACTTATCCCAAGATTTGCATGGCATACA
>JBDLWG010000480.1:0-4763 GCA_039804385.1 Bacteroidota bacterium | reverse complement strand
CTTGGTCAACAACTTTTTCTAATGTGAGTAAATAAAGGCGCACTGCATCTTTATCAATGAGTGGACCCAAATGATAGCGCGAATCCAATGGATTCCCCACTTTCAATTGTGCATATGCTTTGACGAGTGCCGTTTTGACCGTTTCATACTGACTTTCATGCACAATCAAGCGGCGTGTCGAAGTGCATCGTTGTCCCGCCGTCCCCACCGCGCCAAACACAATCGCAGGAATCACGATTTTCAAATCGGCACTTGGCGTAACAATCATCGCATTATTACCACCTAATTCCAATAAAACGCGTCCCAATCGAAAACCAACCGTTGAACTAACGGATTTGCCCATCCGCGTACTGCCTGTCGCGGATACTAAAGCGATTTTGGGGTCTTTTGCCAAAAACTCGCCTACGCGGAAATCGCCACACACAAGACAACTAATACCTTCATATAAACCATTGTCTTTCAATACTTTTGTCAATAAATTATGACAAGCCAAAGCACTTAAAGCTGTTTTTTCAGACGGTTTCCAAACGCAAACATTCCCACAAACCAACGCAATCATGGCATTCCAAGACCAAACGGCGACTGGAAAATTAAACGCTGAAATGATGCCCACTACGCCCAAAGGATGCCATTGTTCGTACATGCGATGTGCAGGACGCTCTGAATGAAAGGTCGAACCACACAATTGCCGACTCAAACCCACTGCAAAATCGCAAATATCAATCATTTCTTGCACTTCGCCCAAGCCTTCTTGGAGGCTTTTGCCCATTTCAAACGAGACTAATTTGCCTAATGCGTCTTTATTTTCGCGCAACGCCATCCCGAATTGACGAATTATCTCGCCCCGTCTCGGCGCAGGCACTAAACGCCACTTTTCAAAGGCTCGTTGCGACCTTTCCACCACTTCATGATACGTATCGTAACTCGTCGTGCTGACCGCGCCAATCAATTCGCCCGTCACAGGCGAGTACGACTCAATGTAAGTACCCGTTCTGAACACATCATCTCCTGTACTCGTACCTTGGTTCCGCAATTTTAGTCCTAATTTTTTTAAAAAACTTTTGTCCATGTTAAAATTATCTTTTATATGTATAAGGATCATTTCCAATAATATAACTCAATGTAACGCCGAAAAACATGTACCAATCTTTGGATTTTGGATTCGCTGTTTTGCTAATCCCATCCACATAATCCGACAAGGTAAATCGATTACCATACTCAATACCAAAATTCAACTCTTCCGATAAGTGCATTTTCAAACCCAAACCAATCGGGAAAGACAAGGTAGCATCTTTTTGACCTGCTTCTGGAAAAGGATAGGGGGTCGATTTAGCAGGTGCTTTGGCATTCGCCGTGAAAGAACTGAGCGCAAGCCCCGTGAAAACATAGGGGTCAAAGCGATTTGCAAAAATACCATTGCTCGTAAACGCAGACGCGCCGAACATATTCCATTCCACAATGCCTGCCACTTCCGATACATCGGTCAAAAAGGAAAAACCTCGAGGTTTATTTTGAGTATTGGCATCATTTCCTTGTATCGTGCCTTTCGTGACACTCAATCGCGCCGTCCATTTTGGAGTGATGTTGTATCGCACTAATCCGCCATAGGTTAAGCCAGATTCTTTGATGAAAAAATCGGGGTCTGCTAAATCACCGATATAATTGGCAGCACCGAGAAACATACCGGCTTCAAAAAGTTGCGCAGATGCCTTAAATGGATGGATACAAAGGACAGTCAAATAGGTGAAAAAAAACAAATTAAAATTCTTGTTCATTTTTATTAGATTGAAATAAAATTGGTTACGATAGATAGGGATAAATCAATGGATGACACAATGAAGTCTTGATAAAACTCTTTTTTAACTAAAATATTGCGCTATTTGTTGGGTAAAAATGTAGAGCGATTGGAACACGGATGACGCGGATTGGGCGGATTTTCGCGGATTTTTTTTGAGTTTAAAAAAAATCCGCGAAAATCCGCCCAATCCGCGTCATCCGTGTTCCGATTTCATAGACAAAATAAAATTGTCAATGAAATGTTAAACACAGGGGTAAAATTTGCCCTAAATCCTTTCTTTGCGTAATAATCTTTCGGCATTTAAAGAAAATGCCGCGTGACGAAAATCGTTTTTGACCGTCTTAATGAATATTTTAATAAAAAAGTGTTAAATAGCATTTCATTCAAATAATTATAAGTAATTTTGCGTTGCTTAACAATTTGAAAGTGAGTACAATAGACAACATAAAAAAAACAGATACCATTCACAAGCGTCATGTAAAACATTTTAATCCAGTATTAAAACTTCGATTTCGCAATCGAAACACCTCATTCCTATTATTTTTAAATAGAACGTATTGATAATCCATTTTGTAAATAGTATTATTTTTATTGATAGACAGCTCAAATATTCTTTAACTAAACAATTTTGTTATAATCTATGGCTACAACCACAGTTCGTTATTCTGACGATGACCTCCATGAATTTAAATCGCTCATTGACCACAAATTGGGCGAAGCGCGGCAACAATTGCAATTTATGCGTGACCAAATGGTTGAAATTAATGAAAACAACACGGGTCAGCAAAGTGGCGATTGGACGGACGAGAGCAGTAGTCATTCCGAAATGGAATTGCTGACCAGTCAGATTTCGCGGCAGCACCTATTTGTCCAAAATTTGCAAAATGCGTTGGTGCGGATTCGCAATAAAACCTATGGCATTTGCGCGACTACAGGGCAATTGATTAATAAAAGACGATTATTACTGGTGCCACATGCGACGAAAAGCGTTGAGGCAAAGCAAAGTCGTCCGAATCATCGCACGGTTGCACCGATTGGCGACTTCGCACGCCGCATGACGGAGGAGGAAGATGCCGCTACAAATACTTCAGAGGCAATATAAATACGTTTGTGTGATGCGATTGGAACGCGGATGACGCAGATTGGGCGGATTTTCACGGATTTTTTTTAAAAAAATCTGCGAAAATCCGCCCAATCTGCGTCATCCGCGTTCCAATTATAGCACATAAGTAGTTAAATTTAAATAACAGACCACAACGTTTGGAGGGTTTGAAACCCTCCAAACGTTATACTCCCTTGAAAATCAATCTTTTAGTAGGTATCCCTTTTTGTCAATTTTTTAATTTGAACGACTTAAAGTCCTACAAATCTAAATTCAGTGTATCTTTGTCGCAAATTTTGTTGTATCAAAGATAAATTTTCACATATGTTTTCACGATATATCATTAAAGGCATCGGTTTGGCATATTGGACGCTGAGTTTTGTGGCTTGCGAGACGGCTCCAAAAACACCTGAAGCGTTTTTGAAAACGCGTTTTCCACATTTGGTAGAAGAAATTCAATGGGATTCGTCAAAAACGAATGAAATTGGAGCTTTTTTTTCAGATAGCACAGGCACTTATGAAGTGTATTTCGAGCGAACAGGGCAATTTAAAATCCTTTACACGTACCTCAACGTAGCGGATTTGCCCAAAACGGTGCATCAAGCAGTGCGCGGCAAATATCCGCAAAGCCATTTTGCGATTTTGTCGCTGATGGAAACGCCACAAAAAAAATCATATCATATGGAATTGGAAACGGATAAAGATTACATTACCTTGGAAATGGACGCTGCGGGCAACTGGCTCCAAGAAAAAGTTGTGCCGTTGAGCGAACAAGAGTTGCGCAATGCCGAAGAAGAAGGTGTAGATGATTAAGAAACTTGGTAGTCGGGAAATAAATTTCCCGACTACCAAGTTTATACCCAATTATTTGTCAAAACCCAATCGAACTCCTGACCGAACCAACGCATTATATACATTTTTCGACAATTCAGCCACTACTGTATCATGATTTGACACCGCGACAGGTACTTGAATACTAATCGTGTAACCTCCATTTTCAAAACGCACAAAATTGATTTCAGCCGCCATGCTTTTGTCTATTTTCTCTATGGTTTCCAGTTCTCTTTCTATCAAACGGCGCACCATTTCAAAATCCGTCCCATAGTGAATGGGAATCACAATATCCGTTTTCAAGATTTTATTGGTCGTCGAATTACCAATAATGCCATTTACAGCCGTCGAATTGGGAATAATAATGGTTTTTTTCTGCGAATTGACAATGATTGTATGGAAAATCTGGATTTCACTCACTGTTCCATTCTGTCCTTGAATGCTCACTTTGTCGCCTACGCGATACGGTTTGAAAATTAAAACCATCACGCCCGCCGCAAAATTGCTCAAACTGCCTTGTAATGCCAACCCTATCGCAAATGCCGCCGATGCCAAAATGGTCACAAAGGAGGTCGTTTTGATGCCCACCATCTCCGCAACAGACAATAATAACAACACTTTCATCACCACATTGACCATCGAAGTCAAAAAAGGACGCAAATCGCGGTCTAATCGGGATTTATCCATCGCCGCCCGCAAAAAAACCATTAGTTGCCCGATGAGCCAAAAACCCGAAAAGAGGATAACGGCTGCTCTGATAAAACGGGGTGCTTCCTGCAAGATCATTTCTAAAAAACGACTTGTTACTTCCAAATAATTCATTCCATTTGAGTTTTAAAATACATTATAAATTGTATATTTTTTTAATCTAAAAATAGGGAACGCACCAACGTCGGCGAGGTTTCAACCTCGCCGACGTTAATATAATCATAGCGCAAAGTTCTATTTTTTTATCATAATTTTAAGTTTTTTTATTTTGCAAACATATAGAAATCTATATGTTTGCAAAATAAAAAAAAATTGTGAGAAAAT
>JBDLWG010000479.1:0-5571 GCA_039804385.1 Bacteroidota bacterium | reverse complement strand
CTGTCACAAAACGAGGTTTTTTACTAAAACTTATTGGTTTTTGCATCGCTTATAATTTCAGTTTTTACTTTTAAATCACTGATTTATAAGTACCACGCAACTTAGGTTATATACTCTATTAAAACTAATTTCAACTTTTAAGGCAAAAAAACGTTTTAATAATTGTTACTGACTTTTAGTACCTTTGCGCGATAAAAGCACTGCGTTCTAATTGGGACGCTTCCAATTGCAACGTGTCACCCCAGAAACGAAATTAATAAAAGCTATCATACCAAAAATCAAGGAATCAAATTCGTTAATTCAACCATGTCTGAAAATTTGACAGAAAATTTGACATTACGATCCAACGCGGATGCACGCACTGTTGCGTTCAGCGACTCGTTCAACGCCCTTTCACCACAAGATATTTTAAATGATTATAAAATCTGTGTCACAAGTCGCGAACTCAGCTTGATGACGCGTCGAGAAGTATTGACGGGGAAAGGGAAATTTGGCATATCAGGCGATGGAAAGGAAGTGCCACAAGTCGCTCTGGCGCGGGCGTTTCGCAAAGGAGATTGGCGTTCGGGCTATTATCGGGACCAAACTTGGATGATGGCACTTGGGATTTGTACGCCCGAACAGTTTTTTGCACAATTGTATGCGGATAATGAAAATGATGCTTTTAGCGGCGGTCGCCAAATGACTTCTCATTTTGCAACGCCAATGATGGATGAATTAGGTAATTGGTTGAAACACAAATCTTTATACAATACAGCTTCGGATATTTCTTGTACAGGTGGGCAGATGGCAAGGGCTGTTGGATTGGCATTAGCCTCTAAAAAATATCGAGAAAGTGCGGTTTTACAAGGGGAAAATCTGTTTTCGGAGCAAGGTAATGAAATTTGTTATGTAACGATTGGCGATGCAAGTACGTCCGAAGGCGTGTTTTGGGAAGCTATCAATGCGGCGGGCGTGATGCAAATTCCGATGTCTGTTTCGATTTGGGATGATGGGTATGGGATTTCGGTTCCGACGACGTTACAGACGATAAAAGGAAATATTTCGGCAGTGTTGAAAGGTTTTGAAGCAGAAGCAGGTACGAATGGAATTGATTTATATGTGTGTAATGGATGGGATTATCCGGCTTTATGCGAATTATATCAAAAAGCGGCTGAAACAATGCGTAAAACACACCGTCCTGCGGTTTTACATATTAAAGAATTAACGCAAACACAGGGGCATTCTACCTCAGGTTCGCATGAGCGATACAAGGATAAAGCGCGTTTGGACTGGGAAAAAGACCATGATTGCATCAAACGCATGCGGGAATGGATGCTTCATACAGGTATTGCGACGGAAAAGGAACTACTTGCCATAGAGCAAGAGGCAAAGCAAGATATCAAATTGGCGCGGGCGCGGGCATGGATTGCGTACTCTGAACCGATTGAACAGGCAAAAGAGGATTTAATTCAAATTTATAAGGATGTATTGAATGATTTTCCACAACAAACGGAACGCATTCAAAATAGCATACAAGTGTTACAACAGATGTATGAACCTTTTATGTCTGATTTATTGAAAAACGCAAGACAATTATTATATCATTTTCAAAACCCAACTTTATTAAGTGCTATCGCGTTATCGAATTGGGTAGGAAAGGTAAAAAGGGCGGGTGCGCAATATTATACGACCCATTTATACAGTTCGTCGGCGCACGCAGCCTTGAATATTCCAATTGTACCACCGATTTTTACGGAAAAGAGTGCTTGGAAGAATGGTTATGAAATTATTAATACGTTTTTTGACAAAATCATTGAATCAGACCCGCGAGTGGTTGCTTTTGGGGAAGATGTGGGTCAGATTGGGGATGTCAATCAAGGTTTTATGGGTTTGCAAGCCAAATATGGAGCGAATCGGGTTTTTGATACGGGGATTCGGGAATGGACGATTATGGGGCAAGCGATTGGGATGGCGATGCGCGGTTTGCGTCCAATTGCAGAGATTCAATATTTGGATTATTTATTATACGGTTTAGAACCATTATCCGATGATTTGGCAACTTTGCGGTATCGCACAAATGGGATTCAACAAGCTCCTGCGATTATTCGGTCTCGCGGACATCGATTGGAAGGGATTTGGCATTCGGGTTCGCCCATGGGCATGATGATTCATTCATTAAGAGGGATTTATATTTGTGTTCCGCGCAATATGACTCAAGCGGCAGGCATGTATAAAACCTTACTGTTATCCGATGACCCTGGTATTGTGGTCGAATGTCTGAATGGTTATCGATTGAAAGAACAATTGCCTGATAATATTGGATTCTTTACCGTTCCGTTAGGCGTTCCAGAAGTGATGCAGGTAGGGACCGATGTTACTTTGGTGACATATGGCTCCTGTGTTCGGATTGCGCAAGAGGCAATGGATTTGGTTACGAAACAAGGTATTTCGGTTGAATTGATAGATATTCAAACTTTATTACCCTTTGATTTAGAACATGTTATCGTTGAATCGTTGAAGAAAACCAATCGGGTTTTATTTTTGGATGAGGACGTTCCGGGAGGGGCAACTGCGTACATGATGCAAGAAGTATTGGAAAATCAAAGTGGTTATCAATATTTGGATGCCAAACCGCGTACCTTGACTGCCAAAGCAAATCGCACGCCGTATGGATCCGATGGTGATTATTTTGTAAAACCGAGTGCGGAAGATGTGGTAGATATTTTATTGGAGATGATGATGGAATAAATCAAGGGTGCCTATATCAAGATAGTATAAGTAGTTGAAAGGAAAAAAGCGACAAAAAGAGTTATCTACTAAAAGATTGATTATCAAGGTAGTATAACGTTTGGAGGGTTTCAAACCCTCCAAACGTTGTTGTCGGTTCTTTAACATGAACCACTGGTTTTTGCCGAAACGACTATTTCAAACCCTCCAAACGTTGTTGTCGATTCTTTAACATAAGCCACTACCTGCGTTTACCCAATTGTGCAGAAATATAAAAATTCAGGAAAAAAGGTCGATTCTCTTCATTGACCATTATCGGCACTTTTTTAGGGAAAATGTCCAACATAATGCCCGCTTCCACTGCTTTCAAGTACTCATCAAACGCGCCCCAATCCACATGTACGCCCGCCCGCCCATAAATGCCAGGCAAAATACTCAATTCATCAATGCCTTTCATTAAACCTGCGCTTCCGCGAACCGGTCTGAATGGATTTTGGTCTAAAAACTCCCGTTCTGTTGCAGGCGAATATTTCAGTTGAAGAATGCCCGCATCTCGTCCCGCGCTAACTTCTAAGTAATACGGCTTCAATAAACCCACATTTACGCCGCCACCATAGGTCAAACCGACAGCAACTCCATTTTTAGACGCTTTTTCGCTGTAATATCGCTTAACACCCATGCCACCGCGCACTGCAAAAAAACTATTTTGTTTCCCGAAAATATAAGAACTGAAACCAGCCGTTGGATTTAAACCAGCAAAATCACTATTTTTGCGTGTTTCTTTGATATGACTGATTTCGCCTAAACCCACTTCCCAAAAAGTGGTTTTATAATAAGTTTTGATTTTACCAATTTGATAGTTGATATTCCAACCATAGGTATGTAGGCGAAAATCAACGACTTGTTCTTTATCGTAAAGAATCCCTCTGGAATCATTCGCAGACATGTTTTGCGCAATAATCTGGAAAGGATGCCCTAAAAGCAGAACGATTGCCAGTTGAAGTGGCAAGTTAAAGATACTTGTATATTTTTTCATGACCTTTTTATTGAACGTCATTGAATGTTATTTTAAAAAAATAATTTGAAGCAAAAATATTTTACAAATATATGAATTATTTTCAAAATTTTTATTTCAAAAAAATAATTCCACATTTAGTAACAAAGTTAATCCGTTTTGTCCTTTAAACTCTATACTTGGCAAAGTATTTTCCAAATAATCAAAAAAAAGGATTCTATAAGAAGTGAATCTATTAAATTTGCGCCAACTATGACCACTGCAACGACTCCTTTTAATCAAATTGTGATTAAAGCCTATCAATCGGCTCAAGCCTTTAACATTAAACGCTTGCGTGCTGAGTTTCGGGCGGAATTGCATTCGGGGAATACCTCCGAATTGTTTTATTTTTTTGAAAAAGAAAACCGATATTTGTATGTTTTTGATTACGGCGTGGTCGTTTTTGGAAATTATGATGACATTGCTAAAAGTGAATTTTTGCGGTTCATACAAGCCTATGCTGAAAGTCCATTGAGCAATGAAGTGGATATTTCGGAGCAATATCAGTTGAATGTGGCAGCAGAGGTGCATCAGCCCGTTGTCAAAAATGATGATGTGACTTGGAAGCGCACCGATCCGTCTGTTTTAAAAATTGTCATGTTGAACACAGGACAATCCGTCGCGTTAGAGCATTATGAGTTACTGACAGAGGAAATGTTGACTTCTACGAAAAATTATATTCGGCAATTGGAAAAAACAGGTAGTTTAAATGTGTCTAAAACGGAATTATTGAAATATATCGGAAAAGTATTGAATGTAAAAGCGGAAATTATGGATAATTTATACATTTTGGATGACCCCAATTTGACTTGGGAAGATGAAGCCTTGAATTATTTAAATCGACAATTGAAATCTAATTTTGATATTAATGCCCGATTTAAAGATTTGGATTACCGTTTGCGCAATGTAGAAGAAAATTTGAAATTGTTTACAGAGTTACTGCATAACCGCGATAGTTCGCGGATGGAGATTATTATTATCGTTTTAATTTTGATAGAAGTATTGAATATTTTTTTCGGAAAGCATTGATTTAGAAAGGTTTAGCCTAAAATAGCATAGTTTGTTCACTCAATTTTTTTACAACAAGTTAATTATTTTCACAGTATGAAACTTCAACTCAGTTGTTGCTTATTGCTTTTGGTTTGTTTCCAACAAACGATTTCTGCTCAAAGTACGTTTATAATTCCTCGCTCCGATACAGGCGGTTTTGCGGTGGTGTTTCGGGACGGGAAGAAATTGGCGGATGTGAATGCCAAATTTGTAGAGCCTTTTTCGGAAGGACTTGCGGCGGTCTATAACGGGCGCGGCGGTGTGGCGTATATCAATGAAAATGGGGAAATGATGATTCCTGAAGGCAAATTGCTGGCGTATTCCAATTTCGGGCATTCTTTTTCGGAAGGTTTGGCAGTTGGTATCGTCGATACAATGGGTGTGAAATATGGTTTTATTGACATGCAAGGCAAGTTTGTCATCCCTGCTACGTTTGATGGACTCTTGCCTTTTTCGGAAGGTTTGGCGCGAGCGTATGATGCGAGTTCCAAAAAATATGGTTATGTGAAACGAGTCAATAATACGTTGAAATGGGCAATCCCTGCGATGTTTAAAGAAGCGCGGAGTTTCAAAGAAGGGTATGCCGCCGTCAGTATTGATGGCACGAAATACGGTTATATTGATAAAAGTGGTAAAGTGATTATCGGCATGAGTTACACATATGGCAAATCACAACATTTATTGGATTTTGTCAACGGGTATGCAGTCGTCGGCGTAGAAGTGGAAGGCAAACAAAAATTTGCTTATTTGGGTCAAAA
>JBDLWG010000478.1:0-7124 GCA_039804385.1 Bacteroidota bacterium | reverse complement strand
CGAACACTTACGTAAAGTCCTCTATTTTAGCGGGACTTTACGTAAGTGTTCGTAAAGTCCCGAGACTTTGCGAACACTTACGTAAAGTCCTTTTATAAATTAATCCGTATTGTCACATTATGTGTCCCTTTAAATGGATTGGACATCAAATACCCATAGTCTAAACAGATATTTCTACCTAATTTTTCTTTATCCAAAGGCAATTGCAGCGTCAACCCGCCACACGGACCTGTGTATATCGACCGTGTTTCCACTGCCCCATCGGAGCCTAATTCGTGTTTGTAACCGCCGCGTACTGCAAACATTTCACCTAAAGCAAACTCTACGCCGCCGCCAATATTGTCTTTGGAAAAGGAGTTTGCTGTAAAATTACCTACAACGGTCAACCGATTTGTACCAGGCAATACGTCATAAGACGCGCCTATGTGCAATTCGGAAGGCAATTGATACGCGCCTGATTTTTTTTGCAAACTCAACGCGCCTGTTGGCAAAATCACTGGTTCATTCAAGGCTTGTCCTGAAAATTGCATCGGCGAACCGACATTGCGTAAAGCAACTCCAAATTTGAATCTATCGGGATGCTTTTCATCGCCTGTTACGTATTGTACGCCTGCGTCCAATGAAAAACCAAAGGCATTGACATCTGCCAAAGCTTCATTTATCATGCGGCAATTGATTCCAACCGAAACTTTATTTTCAAAAGTATGCGCGTAACCAAAGGAAATATTGAAAAAAGTCGGCGAAAACGTTGCACCGGTTCCTTCTGGACTGTTCCCTGTGGTGACATTGATTTTGCCAAAACTAAACGCATTGATGCTCAATCCCATGACTCCATGTTCACCGACTTTCTGCGCTAAACCAATCGCATTCATCGTCAAACCCGTGCCTTGCAAATACGTTACGTTGCCAATGCCCACTTCGGTCGTGCCAGAGATGCGTGAAAGTCCCGCAATATTTTGATACATGGCATCAATCCCGCGAACATTTGCTGTATTCATGGCGTGCAAACCTGCATTGCGCGCCCAAGGATTGATGAGGAGTTCATGTGCGCCTGCTTCGCCTTGACGGTCTGGATTGCCTGCTTGTAAACCATTGATTGTCAAGAATATAGCGAATAAGAGCGTTCTATTTTTAATCATTGAATCTTTTAAAACTAAGGATGAATGATGGTTTGAATTAGGATTTTTAGGATTCAAAGGATTGTTAATCCTTAGAATCCTAAAAAATCCTAAAAAATCCTAAAAATCCTAATTCAAACGATTACAAACGAGATGGGTCAAACTCACGGTTGATGACCATCAATTTCAAAGTGCGTTCCCCCAATCCGGGTGCAACAACGTTTATCAAATACGCACCACTTGCTACAGGAATGCCTTTGTGATTTTTTAAATCCCATTGCAAATCAGGCATAATTTGTTTGGTGCGAATCCCTTGATTGGTTTCCACAGGATTCAATTCGGGTACTTCATCGCGTTTGAAATCGCGGATGAATTTGCCATCCAATGAATAGACCGTTACGGTCGCTTTCGCTGGCAAATTGGTGATTTTCACCGTCGTATTGAATTGATTAATTTCGTAATCCGACCGCGCATAATACGGATTCGGTACGACATTCATCATATCTAATTCATTTTCAATGCCTACTGCATCCAATGCTTTGGGTGCTTTGGACTTGATTTCAAATTTATACGTCGGATGTCCGCCATTTTTGCCAGAAGCGGTTGCTACTTGGTAGGGATTATTGACCCGCAATTTCACGGTGACATCAGTTGGAATCAATCCTTCTTTGTAAGACAACATTTTTTGTCCTGCCGCTACATAAGGCATTGCCGTCCAAGTAATGCTTTTGAACGCTGGTAACTTGGAAAATGGTGATGATAACGAAAATTTAGCCCGCAAATCCGCACATTCATCATATTCTTGTGAAGTCACGTAAATATAATGTTGACCACCTGCATAACAAAATGTTTGGAAATTGAACCCTGTCCGTTGTGTCAAACCGAATTGACTGGATGGTTTCCACATCATATCGCGTCCAAGTCCTACGGATTCTGGTAAATAATTGCCGATAAGCGAATTTTCATCATACGAAGAATTTTCACCAAAGAAAAGATTCAATCGTTTGCCTGATTCCACATCCACTGCATAGCCGGGGAACCAGCCCATGCCTAAACCTTGATTGTCGCCATCGGGCAAACCGTCATTATTCGCATCTTCTTTGCCTACGGATGGATGCTTGCGCAATTCAAAATTCAACGCGCCGCCTTCTGTTGCCGCATTCAAAGCCGTTCTATCGTAATAATTCGGCGAAGAGGTTTCCACCACCACACAACGACTCCATTTCGATTTGTCTTTGGTGAAAACAATATCCACATTATTCAAATTAAACAAACCATTGTTGCCCGCCCGAACTAAATTGGCACTCGTGCTTACCCAAGCTGGCGTAATCAATGGTTGGCTTGTGTTTGGACGATAATCTGCTAATATAAATGGTGTAAACAAATGATTCAAACTCTGATAAGACCGTTTCGGGTCTAAATTGAAATCCGCTTCATTCAAACCCGTCTTCATGTAATTGATAACGTCTGGATTCGCTATCAAAAACGGGTCTGGAGACGTATCGTCATCTTTCACACCCGTTAACCAAGGTTTGCCACTCGCATACGTAATGCTCGAACCAACCGCCCCATTACTGGCATTCACCACAGGATTCACACCCGCATCTGGCACTTGACCAATCGCTATCGTGAACCCGTATTGAGCTAAAATTTGTTCATTTAAATCTGCAATCGTCTTTTTGGAAGTCGTGAGCGTGCCTTTTTCGACGTGTTTCAACACCCATTTGGACGCATCTTCGACCACATTGTCCGTCATATCGCTGTCTTTCAAATATAATTCGTACGTACCGTCTATGACTTCTAATGGATTGTAAATTTTAACATCAATCGGCGCAGCAGCTGCTTTGTACGTCAATTCGTTGATAGCGGCACTTCCTGCGGTTCGCGCTAAGATTTTTTGCAACGTTTCTTCCGATAAATCAATGAAATTGCCGCCTGTACCGAGTCCATCTAAACGCGTTACAATGGGTCCATCTCCATATTTGGCTTGCAAGGCAACATCCGTTATCGGGCGCGGAATGCAAACATAGGGTTTACCCGTGAGCGATTGACCAATATTGCGGCGACCGACGAAATACGGTTGTTCTTGACCGTCTCCACCTGCTGCTTTCGAGTTGAATTTCTGATAATTGTTATACGCATACGCAATTGCTACATAGTAATACTTTTTATGATTGACCAATGCACCCGTTCCTGAGGCAAATAAGTCTTTTTTCAAACGGAATGTATGCCGAATCCCTTTATTTTCACCAGTCACTTTCTCCTCTGCGTAAAAATCCGTGTATAAACCCGGAAAATTCGGATTCGGAAAGCCTTTCCAATTGTAAATCGTTGAAACCGTATCTTTAATATCCACTTGGGCAATTAAACGGGATTTAGTCGCATCTTCCAAATCCGCATTGCCTACATCGGCATTGGCAACTTGATAGAGTTTATAACCTTGAAAACGATATACGGTGTCTGTAATACGCGGGTCACGCGGGATTTTCAACCCTTTTTCCTTTTGCGCTTCATCAGGATTGTTGGAAGTCAATGGGTTATTGCTTAAAACGGCAATAATTTCTTGGTCTAACTCAATGAAGGATAAATCGGGCGCATCGGGTCCGTTTTGAATCGCAAAACACGCATCAAATAAGTTTTGAGCCAAATCATCCGCCCGTTGCAATTGAGTCATGTCTGGACAAGGATATTTTTGGTCTGCAACCCAAGGCACCCCAATAATCAACTCATTGACCGCACCCGGTTTCAATTTGAATGGACCAGATGCTTGAATCGTCCTCCTATCGACATTGCCTAATCCTGCAGTACACATGCTCCAAGCATTGCCCCCTTTGTTGGGTTCATCTGGAAACGCAAACGCAATCGGGCGACCGCCACCAGGATTATAACCACTACCGCCAAAAGTGAAAGGCGTACCATCTTTCCAACGACCTGTCAAATAATTGTAATATTCAACAGCTGTATTCGGGTCGGTCATACCCGGAAGGATACCTGCGCTGGCAGCATTTCCATAATAGGTGAACGCGGTCATCCCGATTTCACGTCCATTTTCATCTAAAGGTCCGCGAAAATAGTCAATTCCTAAAATTGGAATTTTATCACCATACGTATTAATCCCTTGATTACAAACTGTAGAACCGGGTGCAGTGCCATCTGTAGCATCTAAATTATAGACATATGCCAAATTTCGCGTCGTATCGCAACCTACAAAATCATCATCTGGACAACCTAAATCGGGGTCTGTCCACATCGCAAAGTACGTACTATCAATGTCCTGCACGGCGCGATTGATGAGTTTATAACGTTGAAACGTCATATCATTCAACGCGTCATTCGTTTTGTACGCAAAAGCCTGTACTTGAACTTCCATCTGAATCGGCAAAGAACGCGCAGATTGCGTATGCACCCCACCATTATCATTGTAAATCCAGAAAACCATTTGGTCAGGATATTGCGGCGCGGTACAACCCCGCACATCAATCACTGGATAATCGCCTTTTAAGGGATTATAACGTCCATCGCCGTCTTCATCATAAAATTTTGCCAAACCTTGACGGGCGGTAGGCAATTCAAAACCATTGATTTGTAGGAAATAAGGGTTGCCCAAAGAAGGCCAACCTTTGATATTCTGACCCAAATCCGCCGCATTGTAAGGCGTTCCTGCTGCTTTTGCCGCTTGGAATGCTTTGATATGCTTTTCAATCTCGCTGCCATAAACCACAAAATGTTTATCCCATCTATCACAGACTTTCAATTCGGTTGTACCGTCTCGGTCGGTCAAAGGTCCTGGCCAGAAGTCCGTTTTCACCCCTGTTCGATAGGTTTGAACGGCAACTTTCAAGTTTTTGCCAGGGTCTTTGCCTCCAAGCCACACCGCACCCGCGAATAACGAAGAAACGGCTTTCGCACCTGTACCCGGTTGCACTTTCGGCACGACGTATTGTGCCATATTTAAATCCCACCAAACATCTCCCGAAGAAAGCAATGCCGCCCGAACATTATTAATATCCATGTCGAAACGAGACGTGCCTTGCGCACAGTCTCCGCCCGGTCTTTGAGAAACCGTATTGCCACTCGTATTACTACCACCTGTTGGCGGTTCTTTTTTGTAATCGTCAGGAGCTTTAGCCGATAAAGATTGCGTCGCTAAAATCCCAACAATAAGTATCCACGTTTTTTTCATTTTAATTTTTATTTTCATTTTTATTTTTTAAATTAGGATTTTTAAGATAAGAAAGGTTAAAATAGGATTAAAAATCAATCCTAAAAATCATGCTCATCCTAAAAATCCTAATTCAAACCCCTATTTTAAAACCCAAAAGTCGCACCTAAATAAATGCGTCTCGGCGGATAATAGAAAGTCGGATCCACCAAACGCGCTAAATATGAAAACCGATAAGCCATCACATCATTCGGACGAGAATTGGCAACATTCGCCAACGCATTTTGTCCAAAAGACGATTGTAAATAGCCATCATCACTCGGAGAACCTGACGCGGAATACACATTTGCCAAATTCACAGCATCCAACACATTTTGAATCCGCAAATACACATTCAAATTAAGATTTTTTGCCAAATCAAACGTTTTATCAATCCGCATATCCAAGTTAAAATTCCAAGGCAGGCGCGAACCATTGATAGCACCCGCAATCTGAGCACCACTAAATTCAGTCGGCTGCACTTTCGCCGTGTACGGGCGACCTGAAACCATCAACGCTTGAATATTCACCCCGAAATTGGACAAAATGTCTTTGCCAAACAAAACAGGTCCATTATACCGCTTGCCATCTTCATATCGGTAATCAACCATGCAGGTAAAACGGTGTCTTTCATCATAAGCCAAAGGCGAAATCGTGCGAATATTACCATTTTGCAAAATGTCTCTTTGAGAACTCGCATCCGAACCGGTACCATCTGCAAATTGCAACGTATAGTTGAATAAACCAGATAAATTGCCTGTCCGACGCAAATCGTATTGAGCCGAAAAGCCTTTGACCGTTCCAAAATCCACATTGCCATAACTCAAATATTCACCACCCGCAAACGTAGAAGGCAAATAACGGAAATACCGCAATTGAATCATATCCCGCAAATCTTTGTAATACGCCGTTACTTTCAAACCCGTTGTATTGGTCAATTTTTGTTGGAAACCAACCTCCCAGTCAATGGTTTTTTGGGGTTTCAAACTCGCATTATTTTCAGTAGTACGCCCTGCTTCTCCAAAATAGTAATAATCCAAAGCGTTGACATTATACGCCCACTCTGTACCACCGCCGTTTTGCGTCGGACGTTGAACCAACACATCATAATGCGCAAAAAAGTTGGCAAATTCGCCAATCGCAAACGAAAATGCCAAGCGCGGCATAAAATTCACTTGCGGTGTATAATCTTCAAAACTATTTTTTGGGTCAAAACCGCGTTGTTTGATACCCGCAAACGTGTCCAACTTGTATTTTGGGAACACTTGACCACCTTGACCGTAAATCAATAATGGGTCAGAACTTTCACCGCGTGCATTGTACCAATCATCTCCTTTGCGGAAACCTGTAATCGCAGAACCATCTCTTGTCGTATAGACTTTATAATCATCTGCAATATTATCTGGTTTTGGAATGCCTTTTTTCGCATAAAAATCCTTCGCATCGATGATGTCATATAACGAATATTGGTCTTTCATCACCTTCGTATTCGCATCAAATCGATCCATCCGAATCCCTGCGCGGACAATCAAATCGTGGAAGGTAAATTTATCTTGGATGTAACCCGCCATATAAATCGGCGTAGAAGGCGCGACAGGAAACGTGCGAACCCCATCTTTATCCGTCGTTTTGAAAAACTCTTCAAAAGTCGTTTTCGTACCCAATTGATTGCCCAAATAGTCGTATCCGTAATAATCAATCAAATTTTGGTCCGCCAATTCTTGTGCAGAAAACATGTCCAAAGACAATTGAGACGGGTCTAACGCCATCACATTGCCATGTTGATACAATTTTTGACCTGTTTT
>JBDLWG010000477.1:0-4240 GCA_039804385.1 Bacteroidota bacterium | reverse complement strand
GTTTAAAATAAACAGTTTTGTCAAAATTATGTCAAAAAAATACTTTTTGATTGCAAATCTAAATAATCCGCTTAGATTTGCCCCGTCATAAAGTATCAAAATAATGTCTAATAAAGCAAACATGCAGCAAATCGGATTTACCGCGCTGTTTAATATAGTGATTTTAATAGCACTCTCAGCGCAAGCGCCGAAGGAGAAACATTTCAAAAATCTACGTCAATTGACTTTTGGAGGGGATAATGCAGAAGCGTATTTCAGTCCAAATGGCAAAAACGCATCGTTTCAGTCTAATAATCCAAAATGGGGCTTAGAATGCGACCAGATTTTTAATTTAAACATCAAAAAGGCTTCCAAAGATACGACTTATCGCCCTCCCAAAATTTCAACAGGGCATGGGCGTACCACTTGTTCTTATTTCATGCCGAATGGCAAAGACATCTTATATGCTTCGACGCATCAAGGTGGGCATGCTTGTCCCGCGCCGCCTGCGAGTGATGGCAAAAAATATTTATGGGCGGTTTATCCCGATTTTGACATCTTTGTTGCCGATAAAAAAGGTAAAATCCTTCAACAATTGACCAATACAGCAGGTTACGATGCAGAAGCCACCGTTTCGCCTGATGGTAAAAAAATCGTTTTCACTTCCACGCGTTCGGGCGATTTAGAACTTTGGGTGATGGATATTGACGGTTCGCATCAAGTGCAAATCACCAATGGATTGGGCTATGATGGCGGTGCTTTTTTCTCACCTGACAGCAAACGATTGGTTTTTCGTGCCTCTCGCCCAACAACTCAAAAAGATATTGAAGATTATAAAGCATTGCTATCCAAAGGTTTAGTGGCACCAACGGATATGGAAATTTATACGATTAATGTTGATGGTACCAATTTGAAACAAGTCACGAAATTAGGCAAAGCGAATTGGGCTCCTTTTTTCCACCCATCTGGTAAAAAAATTATCTTTTCGAGTAACCACCATTCTAAACGCGGCTATGATTTCCAATTATATATGATTAACGAAGATGGCACAGGTTTAGAAGCGATTACAGGAGAAAGTATTTTCAATGCGTTTCCAATGTTTTCGCCGAATGGCAAACAACTCATTTTTTCATCGAATCGCAACAATCATGGTACTCGAGATACGAATTTATTCATAGCGGATTGGGTTGATTAAACCGATAAAAATTTAATTATTCAATTTTTTAATTTAAAAAGTGTTCAAAATGAATCTATTGCGTTTTTTTGGAATCTTTTTAATCCCAACTTGTGTCTTTGCACAAAAGCCTGTTGCCATGCCTAAAAAGCCAGTTCCTGCGATTTACGGGAAGTGGCAAAGCAAAGACGATGAGAAAGTTATATACGATTTTATGCTCAATGGCAAAGTCATTCAATATTACGACGGGCAAAAAATGACGGAAGAAAAGTTGAATACTTACGCGGCTTGTACGCAAACGCCCTGTTTGGATACGCTGCCCAAAACCAAACAGCCGCATAAAACAGCCGTCAAACCGCTTCAAAAGAACAGTTGTTTCACGTTGAAAGGCAATTTTGAAACGAATTGTTATAAAATTATTCGGTTGGATAATGCCGCTTTTCAATATACTCAATTTGGTTCGAGTACTAAATTTTCATTTATTCGCGTCAAGGCAGATGAAAAACCGCCTGTTGTGAAAGCAAAAGAGGTGATTCTACCTCCTGCGCCGCCTAAATCGAAAGTCGTACAAGATAGCGTTAAGACAACAGTGGTGCAAGATACGATGAAGGCAAAAGTGGTACAAGATACCGTTAAATTAAAAATGCCTTCCAAATCCAAACCTAAAAAAAAATAGTCATTCTTAATACGTAAATTAAATACACAAAAAGTGCGTCAAGTTTGAAACTTGACGCACTTTAATTTGCTGATTTTCAACTATTTACATTTTGATAGTTTATTTTATTTTCACTACTTATTCCTACATTCCTAATTCAAATAGTTTATAATGCCCTCATTCGATAACTTTTTAGGGAAACTTTTTTACCCCGTTCTGTAAGTGCGAAATCTTCTAAAAACAATTCAAAGGCAGCCCAATTTTCTAAGGCAGGTCTTTTATGAGGCGTAAGAATGACAATGTTTTTAGTATGTATAAATAATTGATTCACAAGTGCATACAACTTTTTCTCTTCGCAAAGGTGCATGGCAAAACTACAAATAATCGTCGTATAATCGCCCACTAATTTACCACGAATGACATCATCAAATGAATATTGAAGACATGGTTTTTGAATCTTTTTTTCATACAAACCATAGGTAAATGGGTCACAACCAACCGTTTGTTCAAATCCGAGCGTTTTCAAAATTTGGGTCACTTCGCCGCCGCCGCAACAAAAATCTAATACTTTGGTATAATCAAATTGATTCTGATTTCGTTCCAAAAGAATTTTGATTTGTTCAAAATGAGGGTTTTGATAATCATCAGCATGTTGCTGATAATAATTTTCAACACCTAAGGCAGCATATTCATTACGGATCGCTTTTTTCATCACTTCAATTTGTTATCATTTTATTTTCAAACGCAATTTAAACCAATCTATTCAAAACCGAAAAAAATTTGTTTTGTTTTCAAAATCATTTTTAACTTCGCACCGTTTCGCATGCTATACCTCTCGCAAAACCACCCAACGCAAATTATAACGCATCAAGCAAATGATTTTAAGATTAAAAAAATTATAAAAATGAATTTAAAGCAAATTATTTTATTAACAAGCATTTCCGCACCGATAATGGGTTGTTTTAAACCGATTGTGTTTAATCCAATCCCAAATCCGTTGCCAACAACGACAACAACGCCTAAGCCTAAGCCCACTGGTACAACGACGACAACAACGATACCATCAAGCACAGGCACAAAACCAACTGGTACAACAACTACTACTGATACAAAACCAACAGATGCAGAAAATATTGGTGCAGGCAAGTTGCCTAATGATGTCAATGCGGAAGATAATGCTCCAAATACAGCATCTTATGTTAATTTTTTCACAGGTGTAGCCCGAAAAGGTGCAAAAACGTCTGTGAGTACAGCCCGCACTGAGATTTTTGAAACTGTAGGTGATTTGTTAGTAACACTTGCACCCGATGGTGATATGCAGTCCTATAAGCCGAAAATTAAACAAATTACGCCCAGAGTACCTGAAGAAGACCGTAATGCGTATATCAAAAATGCTTATCTATTTTCTGTAAAAGAGGAAGAAGACCAAGATTTTCACATCATTATTGGCGATTTGAGTGCGACAGGAGAACCTATCAACTTAATGAATGTTGAAATTGCAGGATTACCAGAAGATGTTACTTCCAAAGATTTTAAAATTTTAAAAAAGGTGCGCGCTCAATTCTATGCAAAATACCCATTATTTTTTGATTCCAATAAAAAAACACTGAATTGTGACCCGCCTTTGCCGATTAGTTTGCGCGGTTCTTTGTTTTTTGATACACAGCATTCCGCAGGGCATATCGGTTCTAAAAAACTGAAACCGTTATCAGTTTGGGAACTTCATCCAATAACCTATTTAAAATTTAAATAATTTATAATCGTAATTGGAGGGTTGAAAACCCTCCAATTACTGTATTTTGCATTTCAATTAAAATGATGGATACACTTGTTCCGCATATTGAGAGTTTGATTTTTACGGCGGATAGTCCTTTGACCCTGCCCGAAATTAAATCTGTTTTAGATGCCAGTTTTGAGACTCAATTTACAGAAACCATTCTTTTGAAAGCTATTGAAACATTAAAATTGCGTTACGCAAGTGAACCTTATGCTTTTGAGATTGTTGAGATTGCCAATGGTTATCGATTTTTGACCAAAGGCGCGTTTCAAAAAACAGTTGGTATGTATTTGAAACAGACCGTTAAAAAACGATTATCGCCTGCGGCTTTAGAAGTTTTGTCCGTTATTGCGTATAAACAACCTGTTTCCAAGAGCGAAGTGGAGCAAATTCGGGGCGTTAATTGTGATTATGCGGTACAAAAATTGTTGGAAAAGGAATTAATCATCATCACAGGGCGCAGTGAAGCCCCCGGAAGGCCTTTGTTATATGGCACTGCGGAGAAATTTATGGATTATTTTGGTTTAAAAAGCATCAAAGATTTGCCGCAACCCAAAGATTTTAAAGAACCTGAAAGTAATATCGGTGTCAAAACTGAATAAATTGGTGGTAAAAAATTCATTTTTATGGAAAAACCGTTAGTCAATCGCGTTGC
>JBDLWG010000476.1:0-18375 GCA_039804385.1 Bacteroidota bacterium | reverse complement strand
CACCGTGTCAGCCTGTGGAGTGTTCAAACCACCTAATGACTCGTTTGTTGGGAACACTGTGAAGCAGGAAGCAGATTGCGAAATTGAAAATGTTCAAGATTGTGTAAGTTCTGCGTAACGGCTATTCTGAAAAATGGTCAACCGATTGCGGTCATCGAACTCAAATCGGTGCGTACGCCCGTCGATTCCAAAACGATTGTAGCGCAAGCCTTTGGTTATAAATACAATCAACCGACGGCGCAGTACGTGATTACATCCAATTTTCAAAAATTGCGTTTTTACATCGATGATGCGGTCGCGTTTGAAGAGTTTGATTTATTCGCGCTCACGGAAACGGATTTTTCGTTGTTGTATCTTTGTCTGCACAAGGAACAATTGTTGGCGGATGTGCCGAAACAACTCAAAATCGCTTCGATTCATAAAACGGAACAAATTACGCATCAATTATATTTAGATTATTCCAAATTTAAAGATGAATTATATACCAATTTAAAACAATGGAACCGTCAATACGATGCTTTGACGCTTTTTAAAAAATCGCAAAAATTATTAGATCGGTTTTTATTTTTCTGTTTTGCGAAAGATAAAGGGTTGTTGCCTGCCAAGACCTTGACAAAAATTTTAGAAGATTGGGACGCGCTCAATGCCTTGGATGAATCAAAACCTTTATATGCTATTTTTAAAAAATATTTTCGGTATCTCAATGACGGGTTTAGTAGCCCGCATTTGACTATTTTTGGGTATAATGGCGGCTTGTTCGCGCCTGACCCTTTGTTAGATTCGTTGAAGATTCCGGATGGGTTGTTGTATTCGTATATTCCGACTTTGGGCAAATATGATTTTGATTCCGATGTGGATACCAATATTTTAGGGCATATTTTCGAGCATAGCCTCAACGAACTCGACGAAAAAACAGCCCAAGCGATTGGGCAAACGGCGGATAAATCGAAAACGAAACGCAAAAAAGAGGGGATTTTTTATACGCCGCGTTCCATTACGCAGTACATGGTTGAACAGACGATTGGCGCATTGTGCCAACAAAAACAAACGGAATTGGCGATTGACCGCTTGGATTGGTGGGAGGATTGCCCTTCTGCAACGGCGATGATGCGTTTGCATACGTATCGCGGATGGTTGTTGCAATTGACCGTTTTAGACCCTGCCTGTGGTTCGGGTGCGTTTTTGAACCAAGCGTTTGTCTTTTTACGGGCGGAACATCGGATGATTGACGCAATGTTAGCCACGTTGACGGGCAAAACGGTGGAAAAGACGGATTGGGCAACCCACATTTTAGACCACAATTTGTTTGGAGTCGATATTAATGAGGAAAGTGTCGAGATTGCGAAATTGTCGTTGTGGCTGCGGACTGCCAAAGTCGGGCGCAAACTCAATGATTTGAGTGCCAATATTCAAATCGGCAATTCGCTGATTGAGGACCCCGAAATCGCAGGTGATTTGGCATTTGATTGGCAAAAAGCGTTTCCACAAGTGTTTGAAAAAGGTGGGTTTGATGTGGTGATTGGGAATCCGCCGTATGGCGCAACCCTATCTGCGACACAGAAAACATATTTAGCTGATTATGATTCACTTACACCTGATTATGAAATCTACTATTATTTTATAACGAAAGGAATTGAAATACTAACCTCCAACGGATTGCTATCTTTTATTTTTCCAAATACCTTTTTAAGCAATTTATATTCTAAGAAATTTAAAGTCAGGCTTTTAGAAACCGTACATATTCAAAATATAACAGACCTTTCCAATGATAACACTTTTGCAGATGCGTCTGTTAGAACTTGTATTTTAAACATCCAAAAAGCCGTCGCAAATGAAGCATCTATTTCAAATTTATTCACTATAAAACCGCAATCGGAAATAATTGAGATTTGCTCAACCGTAACACACCAAATTTTACAGGATAATATTGCAAATTGGCTTACCTTATTTTCCATTTCAAGTGAAACAAAAAATTTAATTTTAAAAATAAAAAACACGAAGTCTTTATTGCAAGATTGGTGTACCGTTTCGCAAGGTTTAATTCCTTATGACAAATATCGCGGACATGATGAATTTACTATCAAAAATAGAATTTGGCATGCAACGACTCAAAAAGATGATACTTACAAACAAGAATTAAAAGGAGCGGATGTTGCTCGTTATCGTTTAGAATGGAATGGTGAATTATGGATAAGCTATGGAAAGTGGCTTGCTGCACCCCGAGAATCAAAGTTTTTTACCAATCCTCGAATTTTAGTTCGGGAGATTGTTGATAAATCTCTATTTTGCACTTTTACAGATAAAGAATATTACAATACACCATCTTTAATCAATGTTATTCAAAAAGATACAAATATTAATTTAATTTATGTATTAGGATTATTAAACTCAAAACTCATTGGTTGGTATCATTACAATACTTCTCCAAAAGCTAAAAAAGGTTTATTTCCAAAAATATTAGTGAGTGACGTTAGAAATTTACCCGTTAAAATATCCAGTAATCCGTCTGAAATTATCGAAAAAACGCAACAAATGCTATCCCTACATGCGCAAATGCACACCGCACAAACCGATTTTCTCCACTTACTGACCGATAATTTCACGCATTTGAAAGTGAATCGAGCGATTGAAAGTTGGCATGAAGGCGATTTTGCAGCATTTAAAAAAACATTGGAAAAGCAAAAAAGAACCATTCCATTGAAAGCGCAAAAAGAATGGCGCGAAATGTTTGCATCCTCCAAAACCGCCTATCAAAACGTGCAAACGCAAATCGCCACAACCGATAAAGCAATAGATGCCGCCGTGTACACACTCTACGAATTGACAGCAGCTGAAATACAACTTATTGAAAATCAATAAGTAGTTAAATTTAAATCATCAACAACACCGTTTGGAGGGTTTGAAACCCTCCAGCCCGTTTCGATACAAAAGGTCGGCGAGGTTGCAACCCTATCCACTACCCACAGAATGATTGTTTGTATTTAAATAATTTTACAAAATAAAAAGGTGCATAGCACCGCAACATTTGTAGCAAATTGGAATTAAAATCCACGTTTGAGGTGTGTAGCACCACAACATTTGTAGAAAAACAATGAATAAACCCGTTTCGGAGGTGCGTAGCACCGTAACATTGGTAGAAAAACAATGAATAAACCCGTTTCGGAGGTGCGTAGCACCGTAATATTTGTAGAAAAACAATGAATAAACCCGTTTCGGAGGTGCGTAGCACCGTAACATTTGTAGAAACGGTTTGAATGTTACGGTGCTACGCACCTCAAACATGGATTTTAATTTCAATTTGCTACAAATGTTGTGGTGCTACGCACCTTTTTTATTTTGTAAAATCATTTGAATACCAACAATCATTCTGTAGATAATGGATAGGGTTGCAACCTCGCCGACTTTGATTCGATACAAATTGGTTGATTCTCAATGAGTTCCATTTGGATCGTTTATTTCGATTCAATTACTAAACGATTTGTGTAGCCTAATTCAAATTCAAAAAATAAATATTGAAAAAATTATTTTTTTACCATAGCATCTTATTCTTTTTAATTGTAACTTTGCAATACAGACACACCTTGAACAGAGTTGTTTTAGCATTATTTTTAACATAAAACAAATTTTTATTATGAACAAGCTACATTTCATCAAACTCTGTATTTGTCTTGGATGCGTATCCATGATTTTATTGGTTGGTTGCCAAAAAGAAACGGTTGAATTAACCGATGAACCAACCTTAGCCGCCGAACAACCGACTGCCCGTCAATGTGCCGCCCACACGTACAATGAAAATTTGATGGCAATCGACCCTGTATTTCAAAAAAATCAACAATCTATTGAAGATTTTACCACTCGTTTTGTAGCGCAGTATCCACAAACGATTTCGGCGCGGGCAGTCGTGACGATTCCTGTGGTGGTGCATGTGGTGTATCGGACGGCGGCAGGCAATATCTCCGATGCCCAAATTAATTCACAAATCGCTATTTTGAATGCTGATTTTCGCAAAACCAATGCAGATGTGGTTCAAATACCCACCCTTTTCAAAGGTTTAGCGGCAGATTGTGAAATTAATTTCGTTTTAACGCAAGTCGTGCGCAAAGCGACGACTAAAAAATCGTTTTCTTCTGGCACCAATGACATTAAAAAAGCAAGTTTGGGTGGTTCCGACGCAATCAGCCCAACAACCAAATTAAATATTTGGGTTGGTACTTTGGGCGGTGGATTATTGGGTTATGCCCAATTCCCAGGCGGCGCGACGGCAACAGATGGTGTTGTTTGCCTCAACACAGCGTTTGGCAATACGGGAACGGCTACTGCGCCCTTCAATCAAGGCAGAACGTTGACGCATGAAGTCGGTCATTGGTTCAATTTGCGCCATATTTGGGGCGATTCGGCTTGTGGAAATGATTTTGTCAATGATACGCCATTACATAATGCGTCTAATTACGGTTGTCCACAAGGAGGACATCAAAGTACGTGTACAGGTAGTCCCGTCGAAATGACCATGAATTACATGGATTATACGGATGATGCGTGTATGTATTTCTTTTCTGCGGGTCAAAAAACGCGGATGCAAGCGACTTTGGCAACAGGTGGTTCGAGAAATGCGTACATTCAACGATAAATAACTTAAAATAAACAAAAATGTGCGGCAAGTTTCAAACTTGCCGCACGTTCTGCTCGAATTTTTCAACTTGCCACACATTCTGCTCGAATTTTTCAATCTAATTTTGTGGATTTTTTTGTTTCCACAAGGCTTTTCTGCCCATTTTTTTCAAATCCTCTATCGAACAAGAGCCTTCATTGCGCATTAATTCAGTGCCATCACCATTCAAAAAAAGCAAGGTTGGATAGGCGAAAACCAAAAAATTATTTTTATGCGTTTTGCCAATCCCATCTTCTGCATTGACGCGCACATTTAAAAAATTCTTATTCATAAAATCTGCCAAATCATAATCGACAAACGCGCCTTGCTCCATGATTTTGCACGGCATACACCAAGACGTGTAAAAATCTACAAAAACCAATTTATTTTCGGCTTTGGCGCGTTTCAAAACCGATTCTAACTCGTCCGTTTGTCGAAAATCGACCAACATCGGGCGTATTTTTTCGGTTTTAGGAACTGTTTTAGCGGGTGTTGCAGGTTTGGGTTTTACGACCGTAGCCGTAGAGGTGGATTTATTCGTTTTCGGGGTGCAGGCTGCCGCGCCGAAAAGAAGGGAAATTGAAAATAGAGCTACGATTTGATATGTTTTCAAAGCCTAAGATATTTTTAGTGATTCAATAATTAGAACAAATTTCTTGGATTAAGACGTTAAAAAGACAAATTTATGTTGATTTTTTTGGTTAAATTATCATTAATATCATTGGTATTTAAACGATTTTTTTTTTAATGAAAAAACTTTCGCAAAGCCCTTTTTTAAAACAAATTTTATTAAAAAAGGGCTTTGCGAAAGTTGTGCGCCTATTTCAAACAGAAAACACTTTTTTTCGAAAAAATTTCAGCGAAACTTAAGTACTGAAAGTTCTTTTCCTAAGTTGTTTAGGGCGTAATGCACTACCACTGTTTTGCTTGATGCGGATATCGAATCACATATTGTTCTTTAATCATCCGAATCAAGACTTGACGCAATTCATCCAAATTTTCTTTCGTTTTTGCCGAAATAAACAAATTATCACAATGGAATTTGGTACTCATGTTTTCTTTTAATTCGGCTTCCAAATCTTTTTTGGTTTGTTCATCCAACATATCATCATAATACGTCTTGCGATAGACATCTAACTTATTGAAAACCATTAACATCGGTTTATCAATCACGCCCAATTCTTTCAACGTCTTATGAACGGTTTCAATATGTTCGGTATAATGCGGATGCGAAACGTCCACTACATGCACCAAAAT
The DNA here is from genome assembly GCA_039804385.1 of Bacteroidota bacterium. GTDB lineage: Bacteria > Bacteroidota > Bacteroidia > Chitinophagales > Saprospiraceae > JAAFJT01. The sequence continues at coordinate 12,470 of JBDLWG010000476.1, read as the reverse complement.
ATCACTTTCTCTGGTTTCATCCAAAGTCGATTTAAAACTTTCAATCAAGTGATGTGGTAATTTTCGGATGAAACCGACCGTATCCGACAACAAAAAAGGCATGGCTTCATAAACCACTTTGCGCACCGTCGTATCCAACGTTGCAAACAATTTGTTTTCAGCAAAAACATCTGCCTTGCTCAACGTATTCATCAAAGTCGATTTGCCCGCATTCGTGTAGCCGACCAAAGCCACTCGAATCATCGCACCGCGTTGTTTGCGCTGCGTCTGATTTTGGCGGTCAATGATAATCAATTCCTCTTTCAACAACGCAATTTTATCCCTGACAATCCGTCTATCGGTCTCAATTTCCTTTTCACCAGGCCCGCGCATCCCGATACCACCGCGTTGCCGTTCCAAGTGCGTCCAAAGTCCGCGCAATCGAGGCAATAAATACTGCATTTGCGCCAATTCCACTTGGGTACGCGCCTGTGCTGTTTGTGCGCGACTCGCAAAAATATCTAAAATCAAGCTACTTCTATCTAAAATCTTGACTTTAAGCGATTCTTCAAGGATATTTGCCTGTTTGCCTGTCAAATCATCATCGAAAATCACCATATTAATGTCCTCATGTTTTTCCAAATAAAGTCGAATTTCCTCGACCTTGCCCGAACCAATAAACGTGCGACTATCAGGATGCGGCAATCGTTGTGTAAACCGTTTTTGAATCACCGCGCCCGCCGTCAGTGCCAAAAATTCTAATTCATCTAAAAATTCATGGACTTGCGTTTCGGATTGCCCGCCGTGAATCAAACCAATCAAAAGACTCTTTTCAAGTTCTTTTTTGAGTCCAGCTCCAGTGGCTGTTTCGCCTAAGTTCCAAAGTTTGGAATTATCATTCATAATTTGATTTTTTTAAAGATTTTACGGATAGACTTTGCGTTCGTGTTCTAATAAAAATTCTTTGCGCCAAATATCGCCTGCGTAACCCACCAAATTGCCCTTGCTGCCAATGACCCGATGACATGGAACGATGATGCCAAACTGATTATTGCCATTCGTCATGCCCACCGCCCGAACGCTTTTTTCATTCCCAATCTGTCGCGCAATCCCAAGATAAGAAATCGTCCTACCAAAAGGAATGGTTTCCAATGCTTTCCAAACACTGAGTTGAAAAGGCGTGCCTTGATGTTGAATCGGTAAATCAAATTGTTGGCGATTGCCTGCAAAATATTCCGTTAATTGTTGGATGCAAGCATCAATCGGTGGACAACTTTGGGTAGTCATTGGTAACGGGGGCGCGGCTTTTTTAACCGACTCCTGAAAAGCAACTCGTGTTAGATACGTATCTGTACCAGAAATTTCCAAAATGCCAATCGGTGATTCGTAATAGCGGGTAAACAATTTCATTTTTTTGAATGGAATGATTTAAAAAGGGATTGGAAAGCCCAAATGTAGCCTTTTTTGAAATAATTCCATCTTTTTAGGCAAAAAAAAACCCTGCCAATAGCTTTGACAGGGACAAAACAAAAAACAAACACTATGAACAAACACTATCTTAAAGTTCGTAAGAACGAAATTTTGAATTGGATAAACATTTTACTTTAAAAATGTTTTCATATTAAAATAATGCAAATATTATACCAAATTATAATATAAAAAAAATATTAATAATAAAAAAAGCAAAAAACAAAAAAAAGTTTAAATCGGTTTTTTTAATGACTATCTTTGCGAAAAAATAATGGTTATGATTTTAGATACGAGCAAACACTTTTTAGAACGCAACTCATTTAGTTGCTTTGTAACACAAGAATACATCTCTCCGCGCAAATCTCGCCAACCGATTTATCCCTAACTGTGACTGCAATGCAAAGATACGATGAATTTATTAATTACATATATTTATTTAAAAAATTTTACAAAAAAATGCGATTTTTTATCATGTTTAACAAATCAATTATCTTAGTTAACAAATAGTTTAAGATTTTATTTTTTAAACGATTGATTATCAGTATTTTGTAAAAAAGTAAAATAGTACACTTAGAAATCAGTTTTTTAAAAAAAAATCAAAATATAAATTTATCTTGGGTATATCTTGGTGTATTGTGACAATCTTTCGGTTGGAATAAATCTGATATGCCAGTGCAACAAGCCCGAAATAAATAGATAAAAAATTTGATTTTTAGAGAGCAATAAATTTGATTTTTTACCTATTTAAGTAGTTGAGTCGAAATAAAAATATAACTCATTGATAATCAACTGATTTATATCGAATCAAGGTCGGCGAGGTTGCAACCTCGCCGACCTTTTGTATCGGTTATTTCAATGTCAGAAGGCGCAATATTTTATCGTATTTGTAGGAACCGTAGCATTAAAAAAGCGCGTTTAGAGATTATCTAAACGCGCTTTCTAAAAAAAATTGAGAAAATACCATTGACAATGCCCACTCCGAACGGAGCGACACCTAAAAAACCAAACCGAGTAGAATAGCCGTTTATGAATGAAACGGAATGCAAGTATTAAACCCACTTGCATTCCGCCTTTTGGTTTTAATCAATTCTTAAATCCTCGATTTTGACTCCAGGATGTTTGGATTTATCGAAATTGAAAGTACCATTTGGATAGGTTTTATTCGGCGTTAACTCATTGATAATCATAGAGTAACGCGAGCCATCTTTTCCGAACGCTTTAACTCCGATAATTTGATTTGTTTTTTTATCCACCGATAAGCGCAACTTAGAGTACTCGCTACTCTTGGTCGTTGGCTTAAATTCGACGAATTGGCAAGGTTTGCCACTTTCTACGCCATCACTCGTGATAGCATACACAAAATCTTTGCGTTCGTGGATGTGCATCAACTCGCGCGGAGAAAGCAAACCCGTAGCTCCGCCTGCGGTAGCTGTATTGATTTGAACCTCCCGATTTCGCTTATTGTGAAACCAAACCGTCGCGCCATCACAAATAATGGTTTTATCGCTCAATTCTAAGCGATATTTATCCCCTTGTTGTGCAATCGTTCCTTTTTGGATTTCAGGTTTGTCTTCCGCCAACTCAAGCGTCAGCGTGAAAGCGGCTTCGATAGATTGATACGCGTCATACTGTTTGCGCACCTTATCAAGCAAGGTTTTTGCTTTTGGGTCCGAGATTTCGGCATGTTTGGGTGCTTGCGCACTCGCCATGCTCAGGGTTGCTGATAATAACAACGTCGCACCGAATTGAATGAGTCTCATAGCTGCTACAATTTTTTTGATAGTGATTGAATAAGCGTCTGTTTTTAAAAACTAATAAACGCTTTTCTGGCTCGTTTAGTTTTCGGGGGCAAAAATAGGTATGTTATATCAAAGTTAAAAACAATCATGCCAGTTTAGTGGCAAAAAAAAAGATAACATCGTTATTGTTTATATTATCACATTTTTTGGGTATTTGTAATAAAATAATTTTCAGTTATTTAAAAAATAATAAAAAATCTATACGGTAAAAAAAAATGTTTGTATATTGTTAATAACATTAATGGATAACTTTTTTATGGTATATTAAAAAAATTAATTTTTTAAATTCTTAGCGAATAAATTGCCATTTTCAAAAAAAGATACTTTTTTTGCTTTATCCATTTTTTTGTCCCTATATTTGCTTGGTAATAATACATTTAAAGAACAACCTCTTAATGGACAAAATAAATATTTTACTTATCGAAGATGAAGCCATTATCGCGCTGGATTTGACCATGTGTCTTCAACGGGAAGGCTATCACATCGCTGCTGCAGTCAATAATGGTCAAGATGCGTTAATTGCTTTTGAGCGAGACCCGATTGATATGATTTTATGCGACATCAATATTTTGGGCGATTGGGATGGCATTGAAACGATGACGCGGTTGCTCCAAATCCGCACCGTTCCTTTTATGTACCTCACTGCATTGTGTGACCACACCACCTTAGAACGGGCTAAACAAACATTTCCATCGGCTTATATTCATAAACCATTTACAATCACGTCTATACGCATTGCGATAGAAATGGCTATGAATCATTTTGCCTATTTTAAGGAACAAAAAATGGTGGATAAACCTGCCTCTAAACCCGTTTTTCAAGCTGCTGCAAGTCCTGTTTTGGCGGATAAACCTGCTCCAACCATGAACAGCAATCTTTCAGAGGAGAATCATTTTATTTTGCGCACCAATGATATTTTATTTATTAAACAAACACATCAATTTGTTAAATTAAATATACATGATATTTTATATTTAGAAGTAGATAGCAAATATGTAACGATTGTGACGCTTGGTAAAAAATATCTACTCAAAGATTCTTTGAATAATGTGTTGAATCATATTGCTTTTCCTAAATTGGTGCGCGTACACCGTTCTTTTGTGGTGAATATTGCTCAAATTGATGAGTTTTCGGATATAGAGATTTTGATTAAGAAAAGAAGTTTCCCGATTGGGAGGGCTTATAAAGACTCTTTTATTCAATCTTTTCGATTTTGTAAATAAGCTGCACAGGTTGTTCTTTGCCGCTTTGGGAATCGTTCGAATTAGGATGCTGATGATTTAAAAGATTAGAAAGATGTTTTCGGTTGAAGAATGCAAAGGATCACTCAAAAAAATCCTTACAATCTTTAAAATCATCAGCATCCTATTTCGAACCTTTTGGTTGTTCATGCCCCTTTTAAAGTTGTTCATGCCCTTTATACGGTTGTTCGAGTACTTTACACAGCAGAACCACTCTGCTTGCTCCTATCTTTGCATCATATTAGATTAAAACAGAAAAATAACTCAATTTATTACGAAGCAATTTTAACCAAAATGAAAAATGTATTTACGCGCCAAGAAGTAGCAGATGCAATTGGCATCAGTAAGCGGACTTTAGAACGGCGCATTCGAGAAGCGGATTTAGATTTACCGCGCCATTTGTTAACTATAAGTCATATTTATCAGATTTATGAGGCATTAGGGATGTCTCAACCAGATATGGTAAGGGATTTTTCGCAATAAATGCTTTTGTCGCACATTGTCGCAAATCAATCCTATACTTTATGCTTAACTTTGCCGCAAATGTTATTATTTCAAAATTAACTAATTGATAATGAATGAATTATAATAATAGCCATAAAAAAGATTAAAGAGCCAAATGAATCTAAAAAGGATAGGAAAAGCATGTGGATAGACATGCTTTCTCCTATCATCCAGTGAAACCTGTCCTATCTCTAAATGATACTATCGTTTTTTTTTAACATTTTTGTACTGTAACCCTTTGATGAATATGTTCAACGCATTAAGATTATATGCGATTTGTTAATGCGTTGAGCCTGTTTTTAGCGTTGCAAGATATCTATGGTATGAATGTTCATTTGTTGTTATAAATATTTTAAGAATTTGGTAACGTGTGAAAAGGGCTTGACGTGATTTAAAAAATCATTTGAATTACGCCAAATTGTTTTTACACGTTACTTTATTTTGCAAACAAAACAAAACCAAACCTTATTTTTTATTTTTTAAATTCCTATCTTTGCCCAAGCCCCTTTTTTTGCATAAGGCTTGTGCGGCTTGTAAGCCCGATTGGATTGCACCATCAATATAACCCACATTGGCACCAAAATCAATCCAATCGCCGCACAGCCATAGGTTTTCAAACCCACTTTCACCTGTTTTTAACCGATATTTTTCACTATTCGGCACGGAAAGCGTGTAATGGTCTGTAGGGCGCACATTGGCACGGAAATATTGATGGATAAATCGCTCATAACCATCCGTTGTATTAGGGTTGTCTGGATGCGCCAGTAGTTGAAAATCCAATCCATTTGGATAGGAAATACTGGCTCCTGCGGGCCAAAACCAAGCCATATTATCATTTAACCATTGTTCAAATGAGTTTATCAAACGCGCCATTTCTTGAGCAGGGTAGGTGTGGTCTGAAAAGGGAGGTAGCGGATGCCGTAAAACCATTGGCCCTGTATAATAAGCCAAAAATTTGGGTAATTGGTTTGCGGGCCAATTTTCATTGGGCAATACCAGAGAACTGTCTAACCAAGAATACATCGGATTTTGATATAAAACGACATTAGCGGCACCATTCACAGAAGGAAGCCCCCAATCGGTTGGATTAAAACCCAATTCTTGAAGAGAAGGCAATAACCAAAGTTGTGCGGATTGGGTTGGAGTCGTTTGGACATGATCCACCATTAATTGCCAAGTTGGTTTTTTTTCAATAATTTCACTGCAAATCGTTTTCAAAGTGCCAATAGGAATGCCTAAAATGACTTCATCGAAATCGACTCCTTTTTGAAGTTTCCCTTTTCGGAAAGGAGACCAATCTGCCCAAGGGTCTTCTAAATTAATATTGCCTGCTTTCAGTCGGGCTACCTCTTTTGGTGTGATTTGAGCATAATTCGGTTCAGAAGGCCAAGTATTGAGTTTGCCGATTTGATGAATCGGGTTGTACTCGGGTACGACTAACTCGACTTGTTCGGCAAAAGAGATGTTTTCAATCGTGTCGCTTGCTCCGTAATGCACTTGTTCAATCGTATGAAAAAATTTGAATTGAACACCTCTATTTTTCAACACTTCATACATCGGCATTACCATTACATCACCTGTACCATATACAAATTGAAACACAAACGACCCTTTATAACCAATCGAATTAATGCCAAATTGTAATGCCGTGCCAGCTCCTAACGCACCGCCCTGCTCATTGACCAGATTGGCAAAAGTGCCTGTGTAAAAAAAACGCACAAAAACAGATTGTAACACCCAATCCGGTGCGCCCTGTTTGGCAAGCCAAGCCCTGTAATCCAAATCATTGACCGCCCGAAAATTAAATTGTTGGGTTTTAAAATCATAAACATCCTCTAAAACGCCTTTCAAATTGTAATATGCAAAAGCAATCATCACCTTTAAATAACTGGATTGTGCTTCTTTTTCAGTGAAGTGCAACTTATCATGTTTGGTTTTTTTTATATATTTTTCAAGTGCGCCCAATATTTTTTGATGATGCTCTTGAAAATCATCCACGATATGCTCCTGACATAAATGCCATGCTTCCAGCAAATGTTGATAGGATTTGGGTAATAATCGAGCTAATAACCCCTTTTTACCCAAAAAAGGTTTTAATAAAGGATATAAACACCCTTGATTAGAGGTAACCGTACTGCCTTTTGGGAAAAAATGATACAGAATCCATTTGGAAAACCAATTGGTATCGGCACTATATGGACTGCCCAGTGCAAATTCGAGCATGATGCCACAACCGCGCCGTAGTAATTGCCCTGTATCAAGTGGTTCGCCTTCGCCCGGAAGGTCGTCAGATTCGGGCAAGATAAAGGGACAATTCACCCATTTGCCCAATTCAGGTATAAATTCAGTGAGTAAAGTCGTGTTATTGCGTTGCAAACCGTCCTTGAATAAGTCTTGCAAGGGGCTATCAGGGGCTAAATTTTTATTTTTGCGTTCTTCATAAACGCTGCGCAATAAACGGAAAGTGGTGTCATACCAACCTTGTAAAATATGGATGCCATGCTCTTCGATGCGGTCTTGCTTGCCGCGTCCGGTTGCCGTTTTGCCGCCGAGTCGCCAACCTGTTTGATAAAGGGTAATTTCATACTGTTCTTGCCAACCGTCATAATTGGTCAATTCATGGGCAGCCGTTAAAGCAGACATACCACCGCCGAGAATGATAATTTTTTTTTTCTGTTGTTTCATTTTTTTCAAGATTTATGAAATAAAATTATTTTCTAAACCAAGTAAAAATACGGGGTAAGCAACCCTTATTGGCATAGACCGATGGATCTAAATTTGGATAAATCGGCTGATGCTGTTTTATCAATTGATTTAAATTCGGTTGTTGATTCCAAAAGGAAGCCTTTTGATACAATTCCGTTAATTCGGGTTCAATTAGCACTTTGTCCAGAAATTTTACCCCCAATTCCACCAAATTATGAGCTTCACCCATGATATATTGCATATCTTTCGCTGTCAAAGGATAATGTGTTGGATAAAAAGCCTCCAAATGGGTTATCAAATCTACGGAGATACCTTTCGGATTGGCGAACATTTTGCCCAAGCGCGGAAAAAGAGCATCTCCTTCTACCCAAGATTGTGCAAATAGGAGTCGATACAATACCATATTGATAAAAATTTTCTCGGGTAACACCTCTTTCTCTGCTAAGTGCGGATATTTCAAGTAGCCGTCAATGATACTCGCATTATGCGCACGATACCAACTGATAGCTGTTGGATTTTCAATAAAATCAACCCAAAATCGGGCAGGCAAGGGCAATAGTTCTTTTTTTACACCCAACTGATGGGCTTTCGCACCCAATTCAGAGAGGTAAATAAACCAAAGGTTGATAGCACTCCACCAAGCACTGCCAGGGGGCGTATCTGAAGGATCTCTTAAAACACAGCGTTTTTCCCAACGCATAAATGCGATTTCGGAATCGCCAAAACCATACTCGTCCAAAAGGGTGCCGCGTCCATATTGTTGGTAAAAGGCGATTCTGGATTGAAAGCGCGCTTCTGGGCTATTTTGCATGGATTCTACATATTTCCATACCTCAGCCGTGAGTTCATTCAAATACTCTGGAGTCATTTTATAAATAGGATGTTTTCAAATTGCGGTGCAAGATAAGAAATTAAGTGGAATAAGTGTAAAATATTCTTTTGAAAGTTATCTTTGAAATTCTTTTGCAGTATAATCCCCTGTGAAGTGTCATACCCGTTCTTTTTATCAAAATATATGTTTATGAGAAGTCTATTTTTAACAATCGTATTCTTTTTAGTTGTATTGCGTTTGCAAGCACAAGTCCTGGTTTCCTTAAACGCATCCAAATCCTTAAATAACATTGGAAAAGCGACCCAATATTTCAAAGATGCTCATTTTCGGAGCGTTGATGACGTGTTACAACCAATCGTACAAGCACAATTCCAGCCTTACCACGAAGATATGCCTAATTTTGGTGGACTTACAGATGCGGTTTGGCTTCGGTTTGACGTATCAAAAGCAACGGAAGGGGATTTTTACCTTCAAATCAATGCTGCCTTTATGGATAGCCTTGCTTTATATGCCGTGACGAATGGTCAAGTGAAAGAAGTACAATGGTCTGGTGACAATTATGTTTTTTCAAAGCGGGCGGTGCAGGTAACGACTTTTCTTTTTCCACTCAACATCCGCACAGGAGATACGCAGGCGTATTTGTTGCGGGCTAAAACAATGCAACCTTTTTACTTTTTATTGCGCACAGGTACGCTGAAAGCCTTTATGGAGGATACCCATATCTTAGATTTTAAACAAGGGATTTATTTCGGATTTATGATGCTCATGGTATTGTATAATCTATTTTTATTTTCCTCCACCAAAGATAAATTGTACCTGCTTTATGTTGCTTACGTAATGAGCATTAGTTGGTTTATGTCCAGTGTGTATCAATACATTTTTGAATATATCTGGCCCAATTTTCCAATTTTCAATCAATACGCAGTGGCTTCTTCGGGTTTGACTATCCTGACGGCGACGCTTTTTACACGCCGTTTTTTAAATACGCAGCAACAAACGCCTCGCCTACATCGAATATCGACTGTTTTTCTTGGTTTGGGCATCTTCGTATTGGTACTGGTATGTACCCCTTTTCAAATTCATGCTTTAGGGTTGGCACAAGGCAGTATCATGGCGATGGCGATTTTTTTCTTAGTGACGGGCATTACTATTTTTTACCAAGGCTATCAACCAGCTCAATTTTACCTCTTTGCTTGGAGCTTCTTGATTATAGGTTTTATGGCTGCGATTCTGGGAGACATGGGGCTATTACCTGTGATACCTCACATCAATCCTATGCAAATTGGTTCCGCATTGGAAGTAGCTTTACTCTCTTTTGCACTTGCGAATCGGATGAAACTTTACAAAAAACAACGCGAAGATGCTCAAAATTTGCTGTTTATGCAAACTAAAGAAAATGAGCGCATCTTGACGCATCTAAACGAGATTCTCGAAGGACAAGTCCATGAACGGACGGCTGAATTACAAAATTCGTTAGGCGTTATTCAAGAACAATCGGATAAATTGACGATTTTGATGAAAGAACTGCACCATAGAGTCAAAAATAATTTGCAAATTGTCAGCAGTTTGCTCAATATTCAAGCCTATGGATTGAAAGATAAAGATGCTGTCAAAGCTTTGCAAGAAAGCAAATATCGGGTGGATGCGATGTCTTTGATTCACCAACACTTATATCAAACGGATGATTCGGGGCATTTAGATATTAAAGCCTATACGACCAATATTTGTGAGAACCTCATGCATGCTTATGGCTACTCACATCATAATTTTAATTTAACAGTGGAAGTGCCACAACTCTATTTTGATATTGATAAAGCGATTCCGATTGGATTGATTATCAACGAGTTAGTAACCAATAGTTTCAAATATGCTTATGAAAATGTGGATAAACCAGCTCTAAGTGTTATTTTAACACCTGATTTTCCGTACACGTTTAATGTCATTGATAATGGAAATGCGCTCACTAAAGCGGATTGGGAACGCAAAACGATGTCGTTTGGCAAGCAATTAATTCTTTCATTGACCCAGCAAATTAATGGAAAGTTGAGCCTACACACCGAAACAGGCACTCATTTTAAGATTACGTTGTCCACGATCATGTAGTTTATAATTTATTTTTTGAATTAGGAATGAAAGATTTTTTAGGAATGAAGGATGGATTTGTTTGATTTTTTGTAAAAAATCAAACAAATCCATCCTTCATTCTTAACTCAAAAAGGATTAAGCAGGCTTCAAACTGCCATATAACGCATCGCGCAATTGCTTAATACGTTCATTTTTAATATATTCATCAAACGTCATCAATTGATCCACAATGCCATTCGGCGTTATCTCAATGATGCGATTTGCCACTGTATTCATAATCGTATAGTCATGCGACGTGAAAATCAAATTTCCTTTAAATTCCGTCATCGCATTATTCAAAGCCGTAATGGATTCCAAATCTAAATGGTTGGTTGGTTCATCCAAAATCAAGAAGTTGGGACTGCCCAACATGGTTTTAGACAACATACACCGCACTTTTTCGCCTCCAGACAAGACACTTGATTTTTTAAACACTTCTTCTCCAGAAAACAACATTCGTCCCAAAAAGCCGCGAATGAACGATTCATCTTTTTCTTTGGAGAATTGTCGTAACCACGAAACTAAATCTTGGTCTTGCGCCCCTTGAAAGAATTTTGAATTGTCATTTGGCATATACGCCCGCGCAATCGTTTGACCATACTCAAAACTACCCGTATCTTGTTTCAATTCACCTGCAATCACGTTGAAAAAAGCAGTAACTGCGGTTGCATTTCGGCTGATAAGGACAATTTTCTCTCCTTTATTGAACGAAAAAGAGATTTTAGCGAACAATAATTTGCCATCTAAACCTTTTTTTGCCAAATTCGTACATTTGAAAATCTCATTACCTGGTTCGCGCTCAGGTTTGAAATTGATGAATGGATATTTCCGCGTCGAAGGGCGCAATTCATCCAAATTCAATTTTTCCAATGCCTTTTTGCGACTCGTTGCTTGCTTCGCTTTGGACGCATTCGCACTGAATCGACTGATAAAATCCATCAATTCAGCTCGTTTGGTCTCCGTTTTCTTATTTTTATCCGCCATTTGCTTGGACATCAATTGGCTGGATTCGTACCAAAACGTATAATTGCCCGAATACATCCGTATTTTTTGGAAATCCACATCCACGATATGCGTACACACCATATCCAAAAAGTGGCGGTCATGCGACACGACAATTACAATATTTTCATAATCCGCCAAAAAATTGCTCAACCAATTGGCTGTTTCCGCATCCAGATCATTGGTCGGCTCATCCAATAACAAAATATCAGGATTGCCAAACAAGGCTTGCGCCAACAAAACCTTCACTTTTTGTCCACCCGTCAGTGATTTCATTTGCAACGAATGCATACTTTCAGGAATGCCGAGATTGCCTAACAATTCACCTGCATCACTTTCCGCCATCCAACCATTCATTTCCGCAAACACACCTTCGAGGTCTGCAGCACGCATGGCATCGTCTTCGGAAGCATCGGGATTGTCATAGATAGCATTTTTCTCCGTCATGATGTCGTACAACTCCTTATGACCCATAATGACGGTTGACAATACGTCAAATTCGTCAAATGCAAAGTGGTTTTGGGTCAAAACCGCCATCCGATTGCCTGGGTCAATCGTGAGATGTCCGCGAGTGGAATCCAAATCGCCCGACAATATTTTCAAAAAAGTAGATTTGCCCGCGCCATTTGCACCGATAACGCCGTAACAATTTCCCTTTGTAAATTTAAGGTTTACGTCTTCAAACAAGATGCGTTTGCCGAATTGTAATGCCAAATTACTGACCGTCAGCATGAGTATCGTAATTAAATGATAAAATGATGAATTTAAAATTGAATGATAATGAAAGCATTGTGTAAAAGATGCCTTATCAAG
>JBDLWG010000475.1:0-7173 GCA_039804385.1 Bacteroidota bacterium | reverse complement strand
GGTAACAAACTGGGAACGATTAAATCTTTAAGCACCTTTTCTTTGGTACCTCCTTTTTTTATAAACCGGACAAATGAAGCCTGATAAGAAGCCATCGAATCTTGATGTAAACGCTTGTTTTGAGTGTATTGTTCTTGAATCGTTGCCACATTGCATAAAAAATCAAAATTGGCAACCAACTCACTTTTGTACTCTAATTCCCACAAGTAACGCCAGCCCATCATAAAGCATCGTTTATTTTGAAGCAGTTCGTTATAAAGTTTTAGATTTTTCCGTTTTAAGTCTTTCGCACTTTCCATAATATCGTCTTTGGTCTCCAACGGTGTCCAATCGCGCAGCCACTCTCTCAACGTATTTGGAGCTTGGCTTAAAACAATAAAATCACTCGGTATGGCTTGCTGAGTCTTCGTGACGAGCGTCCCTGTGGGAATGGCATCATCCATTAACGCTTTCCGAGGTCGATTCCATTGATATTCATAGCAGAGTCCGTAAGCCTTAAAAGTACCATTTTGATATAACAATACATCTTCATCCCAACTTATAATTTTACGAATCCTTCGGTTTGCCTTTTTATCATTTTCGCCAAAAACATCCGCAAAGGATTGTGCTGCGGTTGAATTAACACTGGATAACAGGACAATATCTTTATTGGGATCCAGTTGATCTACATTTTTAGCAGGATCCAGTAACCATGGAACGAACTCAATCGGTGACTTGGGGCGAATCTTGCCACTACTAAAAATAGCAAATTTATCCTTATCGTTGGAAGCGTAGATGACTAAATAAACATAGTCTTCCTTTTTGAGATTGGCAAGAGCCGTTTTGGCAAAGCTAACTTCATCGGGATCTTTAGTACCCAATAAAACAGCTAACTTGTCTGTTTGACTCCATAATGGAATCCATAAGCATAAGCACAGGCTTAAAAAGTACAACCTAAACGATAAAGCATTCTTAGAATTAAATAAATACATCATATAGAATGGGTATTTTGATGAAAAATAAAAGAATTGGTTTTGTATTGATTCTGTCTGCACAAAGATAAAACGATTTTTGAAATAGAGGACTCTGTTGAGCTTATCTAATTATTTACCTCATTGGGCTCGAATAATGGGCATATTTGCTCAAAAACACTTTCGTAGGATTCAATTTTACAACATTCCTACCTTTAAATCCATTCGTACCAATCGAACCTCTCCACTACGAAAACTTTCAATTTTTCCACAACTCCTTAATTTAAAGTGAGTTGAATATTATATATATGTAAAATATGGTTGCCAACGATTGCACTGACGCAACCCACCCGCGTTGAGCCGTTGCGTGGGGTTGCGCGGGTGGGCTGTCGGCAGTGCCCTTGTTGTCGGTCGTTTTTTTAAATATTATTTTTTAACAATAAAAAGGGATACTTAACTTTTGAGACTCAATCCTCAATCTTTTTTATACCTTTGATGGATACTGTACGGGTGGTAGTGAAAAAGTAGCCTGCGCTAACAATGCTTCCCCTCCATCCGTGAAGATGTCATACGGGCTTTCGCCGACTTCGACCAACAAACCATTGTTGAATCGTTCTGTTTTGAGCAATGAATTCAGCTCAAATGCACTTATCCTACCTTGTATAACCAATTCTTCAGCACTTAGATATTGTAGCCAAACTAAAAAGCGAAGATAATTATTTCTCATTTTGCCACTTTCGTACATATGCTTTTTATTAAAATCACTATGATAGGCTGCAAAAGAACAATACGCAATATGCGTTTGTGGAAACCTTCCTAACAAATCCAAAAATAGTTTTTTCAAGCCTTCCACTGTTACAAAAGAAAGCAGTTGCATATCAATCGTGAATACAAGTTGATTTGAAATGCCCATTTGATCAAAAAAAACGCTAAACCCTTTCGATTTAATCATAATGTAGGTTCCCTGATAGCCATTAGGCTCTAAAATAGCTAATAAATCGTTGTCTAAATAATGATTTATTCGCTTTCTACGCATGCGGTTGCGAACCTTTCCTGAAAACTCAACTTCATGAGGTTTGGGAAAGGGGGCGGTTTCTAAAAACGATAATAGGGGCACTAACCCTTGATTGCCCAAATAATTAATAGGGTTTTTGTAAGGAAATAGGAGTCGTAACTCAATGAGTTCCTCTGATGGTTTATGCATCAATCGTTTAATTTTAATAGATTTATGGTATCTTTGTCAAAATACCATTATAAAAATAATAAATTTCTGTTATCTGCCCTAAGATGGCTCTAATTTTTATCACAACAGGTGCTTTTTCTACTTGAGTCGGGTAATTCACATCCATTATTGGTTTTTCTGCAAAAACATATATAAAATGATCGATAATACTTAATGGATTTCGTAAAATGGCTTGTCTATCTCTTAATTGTTCCGTAGGAGCATCCGGACTATGTTTTAGTTCCACAGCAACGACTTTTGTAGTTAACGGAACGTTTAGTTTGTGATAAAAATCGACAATTATTTTCGTATCGATCTCATCATCACTATATAGATTATCAGGATTTTTACGAAATAAGGTACGACCTAATTTAGTGGTATCCTTGTTGAACCACTTGAACCCCCAATGCTCAAAAATCGCGCCTCGGCTCGCATTTTGCTCAATGAAGCTTTTATCGGCAGTCAAGTTCAAAAGTTGTTGATAGGAAACGGTATCGCCCATGATTTTGTTCATTTTCCCTGTAATCGTACGTCGAGCATCTTCTACATACGTCGGATTTCCCGCTAAAAGGGGTGCTAAGGATCGTTTCATATAATTCAAAAAACCAACCGTCAAGCCATGATTTGAAGGCATTGTAGCGGGTAAGGTCGGCATTTTAGTGGTATCCTTGACAAATGCTGCCAAAATCGTTGCAACATTATTATTTTGAAGACTGGATAAAATTTTGATATTTCGGTCTAAATTGGATAACGGAGTGGTTCCTAAAAACGAAACAAGGTTCGTTTTCTTGCCTGCCTTGAGTATGAATTCAATCACGGTTTTGGCGGTTGAATTATCGGGTAATTTAGATAACGAGTCTATAATGAATTGTTTGGCTCTCCCCACACAGACGAAGGTGTCCAAAGCGGTTTGTACATTCAAATATTGAAGGGGATTGGGAGGGACGCTGATTTGGATCTTATCATTCAACTTATAATACCCTTTATTCATCACTTTGTGTAAATTGACTAAAAAATCATAATTGCCCGAAACACTGGATTCGCCAATATCTACGTTGTATTTCAAGTAAAGCCAACTTTCTAAAAGCAGATCTAACTGGGCAATTGTTTTCTCCTCGACCAGAACGGTTTGCAGTTGTTTATTGACTTTTTTTTGAACAGGAACGAGATTCGTTTGGATAATCAAAGGATTATCGGCATAATTGCTCTTCATCCGTACCTTAAAAGCGCGCCATTTCACCAAATAGCTTTGAAGTTTTGCGGGACTGACAACCTCCTTGATGCGTTTGCCTTCGTCGGAAAGGGAGCGACCGCCCGCCATCAAAAGAAAAGGAGTCTCAGCAGTGGGCAGTTTTTCAGAACCGACTGGAATCTCCGAACCCGTCAAGAGGATTGGAATCGGTGGTTTCGAGCTTCCCGAAAGCATTGGGGCATCCATGCGGCAAAAACCATCGCCTTGAATAAACCCATTAGCAAAGAGTGCCACTTCGCCATTCCAACTAATGATTTTGCGCGTCGGACGTTTGGGCGTTGCCGCATTATCTAAGAGTGCCAGCGCATTTGTCAGATTTTGAGTGGAGAGGGTATCGCTGCACGATAACAGGACAATGGTTTTACCATCATAGGCCCGATTTTCGGCGATCCATTTCGCCAGCGAACGATGGGATATCGTTTTCCAGGTATTCCCTTCCACGATTTGGAAGGTGCTATTCGCTCCATGAATCGCTATGTAAGCCAATGTATCTTGAGAAAACAACAAAAAGGTATTTTGAACAAAGAGTTGTTCGCTGCTGCTCAACCCGAAGGCGCGACGCGGCATTTCGAGCGTATCGGCGGTTTCAACGGCAGAAAGCGTTTGAGCAGCTCCTGTATAGGACAAAAACAGTACAAGCGTAAGGCTCAAACTTAAAATACAGGCTCTTTGGAGCGGACGGAAGTAGGAAGTGTTCTTCCAATTGGAGTCATAAGACATTAAAAAACGGTATTTTTATGAAAAAAAATTTGAATTTATTTTTAGTTTAAGGTACTCTTTTGAAAAGGATTTCAACTTCAATTCATTCGGTTGATTCTTTTTGTAGGGCGTATTTGCTCACAAATCGTTACAAAGGATTGCATTTTGTAATCTTTTTGCCCCAAATTCTATTCGTACAAATCGAACCTGACCACCACGAAAATTTTCAAATTAAACGTAACTAATTGAAAATGAGCCCGTTCATATTTATGCATATATAAAAAATGACCGACAACGATGGCACTGACGCAGCCCCTCGCCGTCGAGCCTTGCGGGTGGGGTTTGCGAGGGGTTGCCGCGCAGTGCTTTGTTCTCAACCGTTTTTTTGAATATTATTATTGATCGAATTGAAAACAAATGCACTCACACGTCCCGTTGGAATGGTGAGCAAAGGTAGGATTTCGATTTGATTTTTTGCACTTTTTTTATACTTTTTTTTAATTATTTTTAAAAGGCTTTGCATCAATCCTTTAAAACTTTCTTTTGAGGCAAAGCGGCAATCATTCTACTAAATGCGCCTCTCAAAATGCCCGTGAAAGTAAAAGCGTATGGCAATGCGCTACTGGGACATTGCTCTTTTTATTTATAATCAAAATAGTGATATTAAACGATTTTAGAACTTTTTTTTCCTCAAAAAAGATAAATTTCAAAATTGCTGCTTAATTTTGCCCTTTTCACTAAAACCAAGATCGGAATGGAAATCCAAAATCATTAGGACGTTTTATTAGACCAGATTTCAGCCACTTACAAGACGGCTCAATCCAGAGCGGTTGCTGCGATTCAAACCGAATCCATAGATGCGTATTGGCACATTGGTCAACAGATTGTCAAGTACGAACAAAAAGGGCAAGCAAAAGCCGAATATGGGAAACATTTGCTCGTCAATTTGTCCAAAGACTTGACTTTAAGGCATGGCAAAGGGTTCAGTCGTTCCAATTTACAATACATGCGATTGTTTTATATGAAATATCCAATTTGCCAGAAGGCTTCTGGCAAATTGAGTTGGTCTCATTATGTCGAATTGGTTTCGATTGACGACGACCTTGCAAGACAATTTTATGAAAACCAAATCATTCGTGAAAATTGGTCGATCCCTGAATTGAAACGGCAGAAAAAAAGCGGGCTTTTTCAACGATTGGCTCTGAGCACCGATAAAGCAGGGATTCTGCAACTCGCACAGCAAGGTAAAATCATCGAAAAAGCAGAAGATATTGTAAAAAATCCATATATATTAGAATTTTTGAATTTGCCTGAAAATCAAAAATATTCCGAAAGTGATTTGGAACAAGCGATCATTGATAATTTGCATCATTTTTTATTGGAATTAGGCAAAGGCTTTGCATTTGTAGGCAGACAATATCGCATGACGCTGAACAATCGTCATTTTTATGTGGATTTAGTTTTTTATCATATCAAATTAAAGCGTTATGTTTTAATTGACCTCAAATTAGAGGATGTCGAACATTATGATATAGGACAAATGAATATGTATTTAGGATACTTTCAAAAAGAGGTCAGTGATGAAAATGATCATCCGCCGATTGGGATTATTCTTTCCCAAGAAAAAGATGAAATTATGGTTGAATACGCGTTAATGGGCATTTCAAGTCATTTGTTTGTCTCCAAATATCAGTTATTCTTACCTGCGATTGAGGATTTAAAAGGTCAAGTTCAGAAAATTTTAACCAAATAAAGCGGTTTATCCGCGCCGCTTAAAAACTACAAAAGTGTCCAAATGAAAGGTTGCAAGGTTGGCAGTGTTCTAAACGCTGCCAACCTGCCTTTATTCGATTCGATTTTTAAACTTTTGTAGTACCGATTTGCCCCAATTTCGATTCGAATGAGTGTATTTTGTAATGCACCTGCCTCAAATCCCATTCGTACAAATCCAGTTTGACCATCACTAAAATCTCCAATTTAAAACGGAACTCAATGAAAAAGAGCCCGTTCAATATTATATATAGACAAAAAATGGTTGAGAACGATCGCACTGACGCAGCCCCTCGCAGTCGAGCCTTTGCGTTGGGGTTTGCGAGAGGTTGCCGCGCAGTGCTTTGTTCGCAACAGTATTTTTAAATATTTATTACTTCCCCAATTGAAAACAAAAGTTCCTCCCCAATCCGATTCCATCCTTAATCCTCGTCTTTTTCAGGGTTTAGGGTGGATTGTTTGGAATCTATAACTTTCAATTGATGCCCTTGAAGTTGAAAAATTTCCGTTCCTTCAAACTGCCATACGTCCTCGCCCGTCATTCCACTCCCTTTATAAGTGACCGTTAAAAGATTTCCCTTCACGGTGAGATGAATTTGGGAAAACATCACTCGGCGACTGGCGGTCAAAGGTCTTTGATAACAATGTCCGTCCTCCAATACGGGGACTTTCGGGTCAAACCATTGACGTAAAAAATCCAGATGGGAAGTCGAACATTGACATCCTAAACCGATTGCAGTGACGAGTTTGCATTGAATTCCGTTCTTGCCATCACATTCCGCCGAAAAATTACAATTATCGCCATCGGCAAAAGTCGCAATATATGCCAAAACTGCTTTTTCGGGTTCCGACATCTCCTTCCAAAAAGGCTCATTCCAACGAAAAACCAGAACCGAATCTCGAATTGCCAAGGAATTTTGAGGGTCATAACGCTGTTCTTCCTCTAAAATGAAAATAGACTTATCTCTCAAAGGCTTGGGAGCAGAAACTCCACTGGAATTTTTCGGCAAAGGAGTGGGCAAGCCAATCTTTTCTCCTTTGGAAACCCGACTTTTGCAACCCAAAAACCAGATCCCTAAAAAAACTAAAATTTGAATTTCTTTTCGCATAAAGAATTTGAGTCGGACATATTTGCCCTAAATTTCGTTTTCGAAAATTAAATTTTGTAATTTTTTTGCCCCCAATTCCATTCGTACAAATCCGATTGGTGCACCGCTAAAATCTAAAAAGATTCACAACTTTATAATTGAAAGGAAGTTCCATATTATTTATATATAAAA
>JBDLWG010000474.1:0-3767 GCA_039804385.1 Bacteroidota bacterium | reverse complement strand
ATTTAACACAAAAAGTGGTATATCCAAAAAGGCAATATCGTTTTGACTTTGTACAACCCTTTCTTGAATATTCACAGTATAATCTTCCACTTCGCCGCCTGCAAAAGATTCACAAGGAGATGCAAATGCAGTTGATTTAAGGCTAACTCGCATCCGTGTTGCGCCCAAAACGGCATTTGTAGGTATCAAAACAGTGGCATCATACCCATTTAAACCTTGCCCTTCCAATACTTTTTCATTATCTTCAAATAAATTGTTTTTATTAAAATCAATCCAAACCCGACCATATTGGCTCACAAATCGACCTGCCCAACTGCCCCCTGGCGTAATATGTACAGGATAACTATTGCCACGAACCACATTGGTATTCAAATTTGTGAAATCGGAACAACCAACCGCCGCAAAATTTTTAAATTTTCCACTCGTATTATTAATCGTATTGAATTGAACATTGGAAACCCAATCTTCCCAAGGCGAACTGGATTTAGAAACACAGTAATTGGTAGCAGTCGTTGCGCCATAGGTAAATTCTAAAATACTGCCTTTATTGGGAGGGTCAATCGTTGTACCTGCGGTCGGACCTGAAGTTTGTCCTTCTGAATCACAACTTACGTAAATTTTAGTGCCATCAGGCGAAATCGCAATATCTCGAAACCGCCCCATATCCGCAAAAAGGGGTAATGTATCACTGATAATACCTGTTCCTGCGGCATTGAGTTGTAAACGATAGACGCGCCGCCGTTTCAAACTCGTCACTAAAATTGAATTTTGCCAATCTGGAATGGCGGTTGAATTGTAAAAATCAATGCCAGAAGGCGCAATCGAATTCCATGAAAGGAAATAATTATTAACTGGTAAAGTGTTATTAACATAATTTTGATATATATTTCGCACATTTACATTGCTTTCTGGAAAAAAGGCTTTCAATGG
The DNA here is from genome assembly GCA_039804385.1 of Bacteroidota bacterium. Lineage (GTDB taxonomy): Bacteria > Bacteroidota > Bacteroidia > Chitinophagales > Saprospiraceae > JAAFJT01. The sequence goes on along the minus strand of JBDLWG010000474.1, from coordinate 2,837 downwards.
GTCTCGATATGCCGCGCCAAGAGATGCCGCATTTGCTTGTTCACTAATAATCGTTGGTACACCTGTCCCAAAACCAACCGCCGCACCATTATAATTGCCATCCGCCAAACCTGCAATCAATGGAAACCCATAATTCGATGCGCGTTCAACCAAATTCAATTCATCATCTGAGTAAGGACCATGTTCTGCTTCGTATAATCTGCCATTGCCAAACACCAAACCTTGTGGATTCCGATGTCCATAAGACCAAATCGCATTGCCAAAAGGATTATCATTGGGATTCCATTTATCAAAAACGCCCAAATCAGCATCAGGTTCGAGGTTGAAACGCAAAATTTTCCCTTCATAAAATTGTGTCGATTGCGCATGATTTACCCGATTCGCATTACTAAATTGCCCTGCACCCATATCGCCAACCGAATAAAATAAATAAGGTGTAGCATTAATTTGACCAATCGTCATCCGCCCGCCGTTATGATCATTGCTACCAGGAATGGTATCGCAAAGCACCGTTTCATTCGTAAGCGTTTGTGAACCAATATTATACATATAACGAACCACCTTAGTTTTAAAAAAACAACCATTGGGACTCGTTTGACAACCATCAAAACGATATACATATGCCAAATACACATATGGTTTTCCTGTCAACAATTGCGGATGCAATGCTAAACCCATCAAACCACCTTGGGGCGAAACCGTCGGATAATTGGGAAAATTTTTGTTATTCGTCAAATCCAATAAAACAGTTGTTGCACCATCCGCAGGATTGACTCTTGAAACTTTGTAACCGCGTGCTTCCGTCGTCCATAAAAAATTATCGGGACCATACGTAATTTCCCAAGGCATCAACATCCCAGTTCGGACGGTACGCATGGTAAAATTAGGAGTGGTTTGCGCAACAAGGAGTTGGAAAAAGCACCCAAACCATAAAAGTAGGGGATTTTTCATAGTGGATTTGTTTGTTTTCTGTAAAAAAATAACCACAAAAGAATGCAATGTTTCCTCAAAAGTTCTTACTTTTCAGAAAACAGCAATGCCTTTTGTGGTTAAAGACCGCTTGTGAAGTTCTTTTTTGAATCAGGAATGAAGGAATTTTTAGGAATGACAGACATCTTTTGCTTATTTTTTAGCAAAAATCAAATAAAAAGTGTTCTTAATTCCTAAAATTCCCTTATTCTTGATTCAAATCATTATACTAAGTAGTTGAATCAAAATAAACTATCAAAATATAAATCGTTGATAATCAACTGATTCGTATCGAATCAAGGTCGGCGAGGTTGCAACCTCGCCGACCTTTTGGATAGGTTCTTTCAATTGAACTACTTATCTACTTTTCTTATTTTTTCCAGCATCCTCGAAACGCCTGCGCGGTCTATCTGATGACCTATCGGAATCAGCGCGTTGGAAAACAGGCTTGCGCCCGCCACCGCCTGAATCAGCACGAACATCATTGCGCGGCATCGCTTCATCGACGCGAACCCTGCGACCATTCACTTTCATGCCTTCAAAACCTGTACGAATCGGTGCTACAAATTCTTTGTCAATGTCGAAATGCAAATACGTTCTCGAAATGTCAATTTTGCCAATCGCCTCAATCGGAATTTGCATGTCCCGAGACAACAATTTCACAAATTCGCGTTTATCAACTCCATCCGCATCACCGATACTGACGAAAACACGTTGGAAACTGCCCGAAGATTTGATACCCAAACCTGTCGAACTACTGCTACTGCTGCGGGTTCTGACATTGCGCGGGTAAATATTCAAATCCATTGCCCCTTTGTAATATTCCAAAAAGCGATTAAACTCCATGCTCGCAAAGCGTTTAATCAAATCTTCTTTGGATAAATCTTGCAATTCTTCATAAATTTTCGGCATAAATGGGTCAATTTCTTCGTGTCTCACGTCGATATCCCGAATGCCTTTCACGATGTTGTACAACTGTTGTTCGCAAACTTCCGCGCCTGACGGAATCACTTTTTTAGTGAAAACCGCTTTTGCAAAACGCTCAATTTGACGAATTCGGTCTTCAAATTTCGTCGTTGTAATGGTGATAGACACCCCTTTTTTACCTGCCCGACCCGTTCTACCGCTTCGGTGGGTATAAACTTCGTTATCATCAGGCAAACCATAATTGATAACATGGGAAATGTCATTCACGTCAATGCCGCGAGCCGCCACATCGGTAGCGATGAGGAGCTGTAACGTTCCTTCCCTAAAACGATTCATCACACGGTCGCGGTCATTTTGCGATAAATCGCCATGTAACGCTTCCGAATTGTAACCATCGCGCATCATTTGCTCTGCAATTTCCTTCGTATCGGCTTTGGTACGACAGAAAATCAATCCAAAAATGCCTGGATTGGAGTCAACGATGCGTTTCAACACACTATATTTATCGTCAGGACGACAGATATAATAAACGTGTTCGATGTTTTCGTTGACCGCATTTTTAGTACCGATCCTCAATTCCAACGGCGCGGGCATGTAAGTCCGCGAAATGGAGCGCACTTCTTCCGACATGGTAGCCGAAAACAACCACATGGAATCTCGATTCCCCGCCGCAGAGAGGATAATATCCAACTCGTCTTTGAACCCCATGTTCAACATCTCATCCGCTTCGTCGAGGACAAAATGACGCACTTTATCCAGTGCAATAGCTTCGCGTTGAATCAAATCCACTAACCGACCCGGTGTGGCGACGACGATTTGGGTGCCAGAGCGCACGGCACGAATTTGTTGGTCAATGCTCGTTCCGCCATAAACAGCTGTGACCTTAAATTGAGAGGCAAACTTGGCGTAGTTGACCAAATCACTCGTGACCTGCATACACA
>JBDLWG010000473.1:0-5357 GCA_039804385.1 Bacteroidota bacterium | reverse complement strand
CGCAAAGTGTCTTTTTAACAAAATTTGTTTTAAAAATATCAAAAAGGCATTTTTCAAAAAGGAAAAATTTTCAATTTTTCCTTTTTGAAAATTCAATTTTAATATTTTTAAAACAAATTTTGTCAAAAAAACACTTTGCGAAAGTTGAGCTTGTAGAAAATTATTACAAAAAACATCATCAGGGAAAATTGTAACATGAACGGGTTAAAGTTCCTTTTGTTAACACTATTGGCAGGAAGCCTTATGGGTTGCCCCAGAAACAAACAAAAAGTTGGTAAAAGAGTGGGCTTATTGCCCGAAATGTCAACCGTTGTTTCCATCGCTATCACGAATGCCAAAATTTGGACGGGCAATGATTCCTTGCCTTGGGCGGAGGCGTTAGCCGTCCGAAATGATAGTATTGTCTATATTGGCAGTCAAGCAGGATTGCAACCGTTGTTGGATAAAACAACGCAACTCATTGATGCACAAGGCAATATGGTTACGCCGGGCTTCATTGATTGCCATGTGCATTTATTGGAAGGTGGTTATCGGTTGACGGCAGTGCAACTGAATGAGGCAACTTCCAAAGCTGATTTTGTAAAACGCATTGCAAATTATACGCCTACATTGTCGAAAAATGCTTGGATGACGGGCGGCAATTGGGACGAAACGCGCTGGGGCGGTATTTTGCCTGAAGCGAATTGGGTGGATTCCGTAACGGGCACACATCCCGTTTGGTTAAATCGGGTTGATGGGCATTCGGGTTTGGCGAATACGGCGGCGATGAAAGCGGCAGGCATTACGGCAGCAACACCGAATCCCGCAGGGGGCGTAATCGTCCGAGATGCAAAAGGCAACCCGACAGGCGTTTTTCGAGATAATGCGATGTCTTTGATTGAAAAAGTGGTGGCTCCTGTGACGGAAGCCGAAAAAGATAAAGCCTTGCAAGCGGCGATGGATTTTATTGCTTCCAAAGGTGTAACTTCTGTACATCATATGGGTACTTGGGATGAATTAGCGGTTTTTCGACGGGCGCATCAAAATAATAATTTAAAAACAAGGATTTATGCCAATGTTCCTTTGGAAACATGGGTGCGTTTGCGCGATGAAATTGCGCAGACAGGGCGCGGCGATAACTGGTTGCGCATTGGCGGTTTGAAAGGTTTTGCGGATGGTTCATTGGGTTCGCACACGGCGGCGATGAAAAAAGGTTATACAAATGCCGCGAAAAATAAAGGCATTTTCGTTACTTCCTTGGATACGCTTTATCACCAAATCGGGTTGGCAGACCGCGCTGATTTAAATGTGATGATTCATGCGATTGGTGATAAGTCGATTTTTGAATTATTGTATATTTTTGAAGCGGTCGGTTTAGAAAATGGCGATAAAGACCGCCGTTTTCGCATCGAACATGCGCAACATATTGATTCAATGGACATTCCGCGTTTTGCGGGATTGGGCGTGATACCGAGTATGCAGCCGTATCACTTGATTGATGACGGGCGATGGGCGCAAAAATACATTGGTGCGGAACGGGCAAAAACGAGTTATGCGTTTCAAGATTTGTTGACGAGTGGGGCGAAAGTCGTGTTTGGGAGCGATTGGTTTGTCGCGCCGCCGACTCCATTGGAAGGCATTTATGCGGCAGTGACACGGCGGACTTTGGATGATAAAAATCCAAAAGGTTGGGTTCCTGCGCAAAAAATTAGTTTGAATGCGGCGTTGAAAGCCTATACGAAAGATGCCGCGTATGCCTCTTTCGAGGAACGCATCAAAGGCACTTTGGAAGTGGGTAAATTAGCCGATTTTGTGTTATTGGGCGGTGATTTGACCCAAATGGCTCCTGAAAACCTTCGGAATGTGCCGATTTTAATGACAGTAGTGGGTGGAAGAGTCGTTTATCAATTACCGAAACCAGTACAATAATTTTTGAATTAGGATTTTTAAGATTTGAAAGATTTTGTTAGGATTGATTTTAATCATCATTCGTATAAAATTTCGCATCCTAACCGAGTGGAGGGTTTTAAAACCCTTCACTCGGTACACTCTTATACTTTACGCACGGTGGTTTTGCGATACAATGGATGTATGGATTCAACGGATTTTCACGGATTCGTACGGATTTTTTATTGGGGGTTCAAAGAAATCCGTACGAATCCGTGAAAATCCGTTGAATCCGTACATCTATTGTATCCTAAAACCACCTGAAGCAAAGTATATATATGAAATCCTTCAAAATCAATCCCAACAAAATCTTATGAATCTTAAAAATCCTAATTCAAAATCGAATTGAATTTTAAATTTAAATAAGCTCAATATGAAATTAGCTTGGTGGAAATTATTAAGTATTTTTTTACTCTTTTACACGTTGATATTCGGGTTGTTAGTGCCTTTGAAAACGGGCATTACGGATGTCAATCCGCGTAAAATCCAGTGCGGACAAAAAATAACCCTTTTGGCACAAGGTTATAACAGTTTGTACACGCGTTACAAATCGCCGCACGCTTGGTTGAAATTGGATAGCGTACACGCCTTAGCTGCCACTGCGATTCGGGTCAAAAACGACCGTTTGATGGAAATTGATTTTGAAACACCTGCGTATCTGCCTGATACGCAGAAAGTTAAAGAATTGACCTTAGTGATTGACGATGTGGTGGATGGTGTTTCGCTGTTGCCAAATGCGACGTTTATCAATCGCGGCGATACGACGAATATCCAAGTAGGCAAAGCGGCTTGGAGCAAAATCATTACAGGGACACATGCACATCAAGGCATTGCTTTTCCTTACAGAAATATTTTATATGAAACCATTCGTAATACGTATTTTCATGTACCTATGTGGTTTGTGATGTTCACATTGTTTGGTGTAGCGGTTTATTACAATATAAAATTTTTAAGAACGGGCGATTTGACATGGGATATTCGGGCGTATTCGTTTATTCAAGTAGGCGTTTTATTTGGATTATTGGGCTTATTTACGGGCGCGTTGTGGGCAACTTACACTTGGGGCGAACCGTTTCCGATGGATTTGAAAATTGTAATGACATACACCGCTTTGTCTATCTATTTTGCCTATTTTTTATTGCGCGGCGCATTTGAAAGTTTTGAACAACGAGCGCGGATTTCCTCCGTTTATAGCATTTTTGCCTTTGCATCCTTGATACCTTTATTATATGTCGTACCGAGATTGGCGGGCAAAGACAGTTTGCATCCTGGCAATGGCGGTAATATCGCATTTGGTTCACAAGATTTAGATAATACGATGCGCCTCATTTTCTATCCTGCGAGTATCGGGTGGATCTTGTTAGGCATTTGGATAGCCACTTTGGTAACGAGAACCTTATTAATAGAAGACAAATTGTTTTCAAAATAAAATGGTCTCATTGATTTAAATTAAAATTAAAAATTTTGATAAAATACGGATAAAATAGGCGTAAATTTTGTTTTTGAAAAAGCAATCCATTACCTTGCGCCGTTTTTGAAGGGGTAAATTTTAAAAAAAAATGAAAAAATATCATTTGACCATTTTCATCAGCATCATCGCTATTGCCCAAGGCGCGGCACAATCTATGATAGATAGTTTATTGCGCAGTGACGGAAAAATCTATGTGGTGGTGGGGACATTAGCGATTATTCTAATAGGCATTATCTTATTTTTGATAAGAATTGATAGCAACCTAACCAAATTAGAGAATCAAATTAAACAAAATGAGCATTAAGAATGTGAGTTTTTTCAAAAGCGTCGAACGTAATTTTGATAAAGCAGCCCATTTTACAGGCTTGCCCAAAGGACTTTTGGAACAAATCAAAGCTTGTAACGCCGTTTATCAGATGCACTTTCCCGTCCGAATCAATGGCGAATACCAAGTGATTGAGGCGTATCGGGTGCAACACAGTCACCACCGAATGCCGACAAAAGGCGGGATTCGGTATTCGATGAGTGTGGATCAAGATGAAGTAATGGCGTTAGCGGCGTTGATGACCTACAAATGCGCTTTGGTCGATGTGCCGTTTGGCGGCGCGAAAGGTGGAGTCAAGATTGACCCAAAACGCTACACGGATTACCAATTGGAACGCATCACGCGCCGTTACACGACGGAATTGGTGCATCGCAATTTTATTGGACCTGGTATCGATGTCCCTGCACCCGATTACGGCACGAGTAGCCGTGAAATGGCATGGATTTACGACACGTATCAGACCTTGAAAAATGGCGAATTGGACGCGGCTGCCTGTGTGACGGGCAAACCGATTACGCTCAATGGGATTCGCGGGCGGACGGAAGCAACAGGGCGCGGTGTCTTTTACGGCATCCGCGAAATGTTGAGCATAGAGGAAGATATGCAAAAAATTGGTATTACAAAAGGCATTGCAGGTAAACGCATTGTGATTCAAGGTTTGGGCAATGTCGGTTCTTACACAGGCTTGATTTGCCAAAATGAGGGCGATGCGCGTATCATTGCTGTTGCCGAATACGAAGGCGCGATTTACAATGAACATGGGTTGGACATGGCGGCTTTGATTCAACATCGCAAAGATACGGGTACGATTATGACTTTTTCAGGCGGGAAACCGTTAGAAAATCGGCAAGTTGCATTGGAATTGGATTGCGATATTTTGATTCCTGCGGCATTGGAAAATCAGATTACGATTGAAAATGCACCGCGCATTAAGGCAAAAATCATTGTAGAAGCCGCAAATGGACCTGTTACGGCAGATGCGAATGATTATTTGGTGAAAAAAGGCGTGATTATCGTTCCAGATATGTACATCAATGCGGGCGGTGTGACGGTTTCTTATTTTGAATGGTTGAAAAATTTATCACATGTGCGTTTTGGGCGGATGGAAAAACGGTTTGAACACAATGCGTTTGAAAAATTGGTCAATGCGGTCGAAAAATATACAGGCAAAACGATTGATGCCCGTGAAAAATCGATTTTGACCAAAGGCGCGGATGAAATCGATTTGGTCAATTCGGGTTTGGAAGAGACGATGATTACGGCTTACCACACGATTCGAGATACATGGAAGGCAAATCCGAAAATTGAAGACATGCGGACGGCAGGTTTTGTGAGTGCGATAGGGAAAGTGGGGAGCGATTATATGAATTTGGGGATTTTTCCATAATTAGATGGGGACTTTAAGAGGACTTTACGTAAGTCCCCGTAAAGTCCCCTTTTTTTTAAAATATACGATTAAAAAAAGGGGACTTACGTAAAGTCCCCTTTTTTTAATGATATATGATTCTAAAAAGGGGACTTACGTAAAGTCCCCTTTTATTTTACCAAAACACGCCCAAAAACCAACATTTCTTGTAACTTCGCCGCGATTTCAAACCCAAAATAATTGTTTCACGGTTATTTTATTTTTCATAT
>JBDLWG010000472.1:0-3861 GCA_039804385.1 Bacteroidota bacterium | reverse complement strand
TCGGAACTTTCAAAAATTAATATCGTTAAATTTGCGCAAATGAACGATTCAAGCGGTACAAAATTTTGAATTTACAATCCAATACCGTTATTTTGCACGGTTTTTTGTCGAGACCCGCCTGTGCGGTGTACAGATATAAATTCTTTTTTTAATCTATTTTTTATAAAAAATATTGGCTTTTTGAACAACTTTTTACAAATCTCTTAATCAACCAAAATACAAAAAAGCAGCGACTGATATGGCTTTAATTGGAAAAATTCGTGAAAAAGGGACGCTCATTTTGCTCTTGATGGTCTTGGCAATCGGTGGTTTTGTCATGATGGACATTATGACAGCGTCAAATCGGGGAAGTGGTGGCTCAGGTCGCTCTACAAACACCGTCGGCACTATTAATGGTAAATCATTGGATTACAATGATTTCACCACCAAAGAAAAAATTATGTATGCCAATCGCGGTGGTGCATTAGCGGCGCGGCGGGAGATTTGGGATTTTTTCGTGGATGAAGCGGTGGTTTCCAAAGAAGCAGAAGCGATTGGTTTGGGCGTAGGTCGGGACGAAATCAAACAATTGATGTTTGGTTCTGAAATGGGCATGCCGCCTTGTCAAACGGTGCGTCAAGCGGTGACGGATCAATCGGGTCAATTCGATGCCAAACAATTGGAAGACATCAAAACGGCGATTCAAGCGAAACGCCAATTGAGTCCTGAATTTGTTTATAAATGGCGGGAATTGGAAAAACAAGCGGTCAAAGGGCGTTTGCAAGAAAAAATTACGAATTTGGTTTCCAAAGGACTTTATACGCCGACTTGGATGGCAGATGCGATGTTTACGGACATGACGCAAACCCTTGATTTCCAATATGTTAAAGTGCCTTTTGATTTGGTTAATGACAATGATAAAGAGGTGGTTTTAACAGATGCTGATTATAATGCGTATTTGCAAACGAATCATCAAAAATATTTCCAAGACGAGGAAACGCGCAAAGTGGATTATATTACCTTTGATGTGAATCCATCTATGGATGATTCTACGAAAATTTTGGGTCAAATCACGGCTTTGGTCGAAGGCATGAAAACGGCGGCGAATGATTCTACGTTTGCGGCTATCAATAGTGGCGGGATGGATAATATGTTCCGCAAAACCGATGCGTTGAGTCCAGAATTGAAAAAAATCATGGGTGGCGCGGGTAAAGGAACGGTTATCGGGCCTTATATCGATGGCAAAGCGTATTGGTTGGCAAAAGTAGTGGATAAAAAAGTGTTGCCCGATTCGGTCAAGTCGCGTCATATCTTGAAAAGAGTAGCAAAACCAGAAGAATTGGCGGATGCGCAACGTTTTATGGATAGCTTGAGAATGTTGGTAGAACGCGGATATAGTTGGGATTCTTTAAATAAGAAAAACAATGAAGATCCTGGCGCAGCTGGAAAAGGCGGCGATTTAGGTTATGTCGCATCAGGAGCGATGGTGCCTGAGTTCAACAAATTAATTTTTGAAACGGCAGCACAAGGCAAATATTATACGGTGACAACCCAATTCGGCGTGCATTTAGTGCAAGTGACTGGTTCAAAAGCAGGCAAGTCAGATAGTTATAAAATGGCATACATTCGTCAACCGATTGTGCCAAGTGATGCAACGACAAAAAGTATTAGCAACGCAGCCAATGATTTGTTAGACCAAAATCGCAAATCTTGGGATGGGGTGAAAAAAGCAGCGCAAGCAAAAGGCGTGAAAACCGAAACGTCTCAACCGTTGAAATTGCATGATTCGTCTGTTGGCATTTTGGGTGATAATGAAACGTCCCGCAGCATTGTTCGTTGGGCATATGAGAAAGGTAAAATCAATATGGCTGCTCCAGAAGTTTACACCTTTCAAGAGGCAGAAGGCGGTTATGTCAGCAAATATGTGTTGATTGGGTTGAAAACCACCCAAGCGAAAGGCATTCCAACGGTTGCTTCCATCAAAGAAGATTTGACTCCATTGGTGAAAAATCGCAAAAAAGGGGAGATTCTACGTGGCAGAATGAAAACGGCTGGTACGGATTTGAATGCTATTGCAACTTCTTATAATGTGAAAATTGATACAGCTAAAGGCGCGACGTTCAATGCACCGTTTATTCCGGGTGTTGGCAATGAGCCAATGGTTGCAGCAGCAGCGTTTACAACCGCTATGAATGGCGTTTCACAACCAATTTTGGGTGAAACAGGTGTATTTGTCGTCATGCCTGCGCAAAAAGGAGCTGCACCGGAAGCTCCTGCGGATAAATCGGCTTTGCGTAATCAATTGACAATGGGCGTTAAATCCCAAGTTAGAGGCAAATTGGTACAAGCCTTGCGCAAAAAAGCAGCGATTACGGATAATCGCGCTCAATTCTTTTAGTTCATTCGATTTTTTTTGTCACTTATAATCAAAGTCTTTCTTTCATACGTTGAATGAAAGACTTTGCTATTTAGGGATATAAATTAGGATTTTTGAGATTTTAAGGATTCAATTAGGATTAATTTTTAAGGATAAATCCGAATTGAATCTTTAAAATCCCCAAAAAATCCGAATTCAAACCATTGAATAAGGATAATTTAAATCCGAATTTTACCATAATCGCCCTATTTTATCCTAATCGGAATGGGCGTAACTTTGCAGCTAATTCATTTATTCGATTCTCTTCTAACTAAAAATTAATTTTATATGAATATTGCAGTCGTAGGTACTGGATATGTCGGCTTGGTTACAGGCACTTGTTTTTCCGAAACGGGTAATCATGTTACTTGTGTGGATATTGATGCCAACAAAATCGCACGACTTCAGCGCGGTGAAATCCCTATTTTCGAGCCAGGCTTAGATTTATTGTTTGAACGCAATACCAAACACGGTCGTTTGCACTTTACGACGGATTTGGCATCTGCTATCAAAGACGCTAAAATTATTTTCTTAGCTTTACCCACTCCTCCGGGCGAAGATGGTTCTGCGGATTTATCGTACATTTTGGGTGTTTCGGCTCAATTATCGAAAATGATAAAAGATTACAAAGTGATTGTGGATAAAAGTACGGTTCCTGTGGGGACTTCGGAAAAAGTACACGCACTTTTGGCAGATAATTTGAGTGAAGATTTGTTTGATGTGGTTTCCAATCCTGAGTTTTTGCGCGAAGGCGTTGCCGTAGATGATTTTATGAAACCTGACCGGGTGGTCATTGGTACTAAATCGGAAAAGGCGCGCAAAGTGATGAAACAATTGTACGAACCCTTTGTGCGACAAGGCAATCCGATTTATTTTATGGATGAACGCAGCGCGGAAATGACGAAATATGCAGCGAATGCGTATTTGGCAGCGCGGATTTCTTTTATGAATGAGATTGCAAATCTTTGTGAATTAACTGGCGCGAATGTTGATAATGTGCGTATCGGCATGGGCAGTGATAATCGGATTGGCAAACGTTTCTTATTCCCCGGCATTGGCTATGGTGGAAGTTGTTTTCCAAAAGACGTGCAAGCCTTGTTCAAAACAGCAGAAGACCACAAATATGATTTTAAAATCTTGCGTTCTGTGATGACTGTCAATCAGTTACAAAAAACAGCGTTGATGAAAAAAATCAGAAAGTTTTATAAAAACAATTTGGCGGGTAAGACTTTTGCCTTTTGGGGCTTGGCGTTCAAACCCAATACTGATGATATTCGGGAAGCTCCAGCCTTGTATATGATAGATGAATTGTTGGAAGCGGGCGCGAAAGTGAATGTTTATGACCCTGAAGCGATGGAGAATGTGAAAAAAATATATGGCGAAAAAATACAATATATGAAAGATGAATATGCTGTATTGCAAGGCGCGGATAGTTTGATAATTGCAACCGAATGGAGTGTTTTCCG
>JBDLWG010000471.1:0-2713 GCA_039804385.1 Bacteroidota bacterium | reverse complement strand
CGTTTGCATATTCGGGTTGCCCGAGTTTGGTGATGAGTTTATGGAGCATTCCTGACCGTTCTACGTCGAATATTATGCTGCATTTTTATCAAAAGTTGAAACAAAATTTGCCGAAAGATGTGGCTTTGCAACAAAGCAAATTGCACTATTTAGACAATCAATCGTTTGAACCGAGTCAGAAAATACCCAATTTTTGGGCGGCAACCGTGATAATTGGTGATGTAAATGCGTTGCATTTTGAAAAAAGTTATATGCAATATTGGATTATTGTATTGATAATCAGTGTATTAGCTGCGATACGGTACTTTTTTAGCCGTTTCCGCTTTGGGAAATTTTCGAAATAGGATGCTGATGATTTCAAGGATTGGAAGGATTTTTTTGAGTTTTCATTGGCGCGAATTCAACCGAAAACATCTTTCCAATCTTTGAAATCATAAGCATCCTATTTCGAAAATTTTCCAAAGCAGAAACGGCTGATCCTTTTTTTTGAATTAAGAAGGAGGATTCAAAACGTTCATTACAAATTTTTCAAGAGTATTTCGGCTTCTGAACGTTTCCATTCGAGGTCTAATGCTAAAAATTGTTGTAAGACTTCTTTGGCAGCCGTTTTATCACCTCGTTTCAAATGGGCTAATGTCAGATACCAAGCAGCTTCTTTTTTGCCCAATTTCAATGCCGTATTCAAATGTTGAATCGCTATAACTGGTTCACTATCAAGTTGATACAAATAGCATAAACCAAAATAATAATATTCATCTTGGTCTTTCGGCTCAATCGCCTGTATTAAAAGAATCGCTTTGCCATATTCTTTGGCAGCATAGGCTTGTTTGAACGCCGCCCAATTTTGTTCTTTTTGAGGCGTTACACCCATACGCGTTTGTGGGATTTCTGCTGCCTCAACCAAATATTGTGCTGCAATTACATCAAAATTAGACATTTTAGAGGGCATACAACCTTTCCAAACGTGCCAACCTGCTAAACTCACCACTATTAAAATCGCAGCGACTTTTAACGCAGGATGGAATCGGCGATGCACCACTTTCAAAATGGGTTCTTTCGGTACATAAAGCCCTTCTTTTTGAAGCAATTTTTCATACCGATTTTTAATCATATCGTGATGCAATTGTTGTTCAAATGCCAACTCATCAGATTCCGAAAGTTGATTGTTAAAATACTGATTTGCAAGATTAGAGTTCATAAATATTGGATTTTTCATAAATATTGGATTTTATAAACAATTAGTTATCAATAAATTATAAATACATTGATTTCTTTAAGTTTTATTACTCAGTACATGAAGTAGGTTTTTGAGGTTCGTTTGCTTGAAGGATTGCTCCATTTGCGCTTTGATTTTCTTGCGAATCCAATCCGCTTTGGTACTCATCCCGTTAGCAGTAGCAAGCACCCTCACTCGAGTATTAAAATTGGTGTCGTCCCCACAAACACATTCATTGTAGGGCATGATGCGGGTCATATCTATCCATGTTATTTTTTTAGTATCTTTATCTTCTTTATTTTGAATATAATAAATATCTATTAAATTTTGACAGTATTTACATAAAGATTCAAACGCTTCTGCATAAGCCTTCAAAAGAGCCACTTGCATGGATGCATCATTTTTTTGTTCCAACAATTCATCCGCAATCGCAGTAGAATCTGCCAGTTGATGCACTTGATGTGCATCAAAATTTTCCATAAAAACCAATTTTTTTTGCTTAGAAAGTTGAATCTGTTTTTGCCAAGTCTGCGTTTTGAAAAGAGAGGATAGATTATTATAATTCCATTTACCTTGCTTCAATTCAGTTCTGAATTTTAACAAAACTTCCATCACCACATCATGCGTATCGTCATAATGCACTTGATATTTGCGTTCCAAAAACGTGCGACAAGGGACATATTGCGTCGTAAAAATCGTTTCAATCAACGTTTCATCGCCGTTTTCTTTCAATTTTTGGAGCCAATCGTTAAATTCAGTTTCTGTTAAACCAAAATTCTTTTCTTTTAATTGTTGTTGCCGTTTTTCGGGTGTAACACTTGAATCCTGTTGATTACGCCATAATTCCATCGGCGTATGTGTCAATTTAATTTTTTTATTTTCCATGCTGCTGTTGTTAATACTGTGAAAACCATATACTTTTTTATATAATGAATAGAAATGAAAAAATTAGGGCAACGTGATAAATAAAAAAAATATTTTTTTTATAAATAATTGATTATCAATTATTTTTTGATAAAAATATATTTTATTTTTATTTTTTTTGCAAAAATGCCCTAATGAAATATTGTATTTTAATTATAAGTATGAAAGCGAGCAACTAAAAATACTCGCTGAAAATTTCACTCATTTTTTCACTTTTTAAGATTCCTTTATTTTTTTCATTTTTTAATTTTCATTTATGTATAAATCATTTTTACTGACTGCTTTATGCGTCACAGGTGTTTTTTCAAAAGCACAAGCACAATTTATCGCGCTGCCCAATGGCAATGTTGGTATTGGTGTAAACCCAGCAGCCCAACTGCATACAACTGGTAGTGTATGGTTTCAAGGCATGGCAGGAGCAGGCAGTCGGCTTCTTCAAGCCAGTGCTGCGGGTGCTTTATCGCCTATTGCGAGTGGCACGACAGGACAGGTTTTGATGCAAGGTGCAACAGGTTTGTCATGGGCAAATCCTGCGCTTGCTGCTAACGCTTGGAATCTCACAGGGAATACAGG
>JBDLWG010000470.1:0-13462 GCA_039804385.1 Bacteroidota bacterium | reverse complement strand
GTATAATCGGCATTTTCCTGCACGATTTGGGCTCTGTTGAGAGCTGCTGGAGCTAATTCTGTTTGCATTATCGAATGATTTTTTTATTTAAAATATATTTAGATTTTGAGATGGATGTACGGATTGCATGGATTGCACGGATTTTCACAAGATTTTTGCGTACAAATATCCGTAAAAATCTTGTGAAAATCCGTGCAATCCGTACATCCATCACCCCCATTTAAATTAATCCTTCCTTCAATAAATCGTGCAAATGCACCATTCCTTGATATGCGCCTTTCGACACCACAATTAATTGTGTAATACTTTGCTCCCGCATCAACGCCAACGCGTGAATCGCTAAAACATCGGGTTCAATACTTTTTGGATGTAAGGTCATAATCATTTCTGCTTTTAAATCATTGAAATTCAAGGTTTTAGACAACATCCGCCGCAAATCGCCATCCGTAATCATGCCCGCAACCGAATGATTTTCATTTAAAACGACGGTTGCACCCAATCGTTTGGAAGTCATTTCAACAATGACTTGTTGCAAACTTGCCGTTCGCAACACCGCAGGCGCGTCATGCAGCAACATCAAATCTCGAACCCGCAAATATAATTGTTTCCCCAAAGCCCCGCCGGGATGCACCCGCGCAAAATCAGTTTTAGAAAACCCTTTCAAGGTCAATAACGCCATTGCCAACGCATCGCCGACCGCCATTTGCGCTATTGTACTCGCGGTCGGTGCAAGATTATTCGGGTCCGCCTCTCGGTCAATCGGCGTATGCAGCACGAAATCGGCTCTTTTGCCCAAAACAGATGCTTTATTGGCGGTCACGCCTATCAAAATATTGCCATACTGTTTCAGAAGCGGTGTTAAAACCTTTATTTCGGGCGTATCGCCGCTTTTCGATAAACAAATCACGACATCATCGGTTTGAATCATGCCCAAATCGCCATGAATCGCATCGGCGGCGTGCATAAATAACGCAGGAGTGCCTGTGGAATTGAAGGTAGCAACCATTTTTTGTGCAATAATCGCACTTTTACCAATGCCCGTGACGATAACACGCCCTTTCAACCCTATTTTTTCAAAAATGGCTTGCACGGCGGCTGAAAAATGGGGATGTAAAATCGGTTCGCGCAAGGCTTGAAGAGCCGCAATTTCGATGTCCAACGTTTCTAAACCCGTTTGCGCAATTTTATTTTCTAATTGGATGCTTTTCATAATTTTTTGTTACTTTTGACTCCTTTTTGAAAAGGGGGCAATAATAGAAACTTTTTTTTCAAAAAAAGATGCAAGTTGTAAATAAATGTACTATTTTTAGACTTGGATTCATTGGGTTTTAGAATACGTTTCGGAAACGGAAATTTTAAAATAAATTATTTTAAAATTTCCGTTTCCGAAACGTACGCCGATTTAAGTCTGATAAATATGTTTTTTATTTAAATTCATTTAAATATCAAAAAAAATCGTAATTTCGACTTTTATAAAGTTTTGCCAAAAATCATCAAACTAAACTCGTAAATGATTAAGAATATGGTCGTGTCGAAGGAGCAACTCTACGAGTCCTTGCACCAATACTTTGGTTTTGACAAATTCAAGGGAACTCAGGAGGAAATCATTATGAACGTCCTGGAAGGGCGGGATACTTTTGTCATCATGCCTACGGGCGGCGGCAAATCACTTTGTTATCAACTGCCTGCCTTAATGATGGAGGGAACGGCGTTGATTATTTCACCCCTAATCGCGTTGATGAAAAATCAGGTAGACCTGATTCGAGGGTACAGTCAAGGGGATGATATTGCACATTTTTTAAATTCGTCTTTGTCACGGACGGAAATCAAAAAAGTGCGCCAAGACATCACAGAAGGTAGAACCAAATTGTTATATGTTGCCCCCGAAACACTGACAAAAGAGGAAAATATTGAGTTTTTTCAGAATGTGGAACTGTCGTTTGTGGCGGTGGATGAGGCGCATTGTATTTCGGAATGGGGACACGATTTTCGACCCGAATATCGGCGCATTCGCACGATGATTGAAATCATCAGTAAGGATATTCCTGTGATTGCTTTGACGGCAACTGCAACGCCGAAAGTCCAAACGGATATTGTGAAAAACTTGGATATGAAAGATGAAAAGATTTTTGTTTCATCTTTCAATCGAGAGAATTTGTATTATGAAGTCCGTCCAAAAGGAAAGCCCGAACAGGTCAATAAGCAGATTGTGCAGATTGTGAAAGAGATGCAGGCGCGTTCTGGGATTGTGTATGTGCAGAGTCGAAAAGCAGCGGAGGATATTGCTAAAGTGTTGGAAGTCAATGGAATCATTGCCGCGCCGTATCATGCGGGCTTGGATGCGAAGACGCGGACGCAGACGCAAGATGGGTTTTTGAGTGAGGAAATCCATGTGATTGTGGCAACGATTGCGTTTGGAATGGGCATTGATAAGCCCGATGTGCGTTTTGTCATCCATTTTGACATTCCAAAAAGTATTGAAAATTATTATCAAGAAACAGGTCGCGCGGGACGGGACGGCATGGAAGGGCGATGTGTGGCGTTTTATTCACACAAAGATATTGCCCGATTGGAGAAATTTTTGCGCGATAAACCCGTTGCAGAACGCGAAATGGGGGCGCAACTCATGGAAGAAATGGTGGCTTACACGGAAACGACGACGTGTCGGCGGGTTTTTTTGATGCACTATTTTGGCGAATTGTTTGAAAGTAAGCATTGTAATAAATTGTGTGATAATTGTCGGCATCCGCGTGCTAAAATCTTGATTCAAGAGGAGATGGAAGACGCTTTGGCATCGGTGGAAATGTTGAATGAGCAATATAGTGTGAAAACGTTGGTGGATTTCGTTACGGGCAGCGAAACCAAAGAAATGAAGGATTATCGCCATAATAAATTAGAATTATTTGGTTTTGGCAAGGAAAAACCAGATACATATTGGACTTCGGTGTATCAACAAGCAATTTTGAACAATTTTTTGTATAAAGAAATTGAACAATATGGAGTGGTCAAATTGACGGAAAAAGGGAAAGCGTATTTGGAAACATCGTTTCCGATTGAAATTACATTAAATCATAATTACAATGATGATTCGCTAGACCCTGAAGATTCATCTGCTAAATCGGTTGCCTTAGATGAGATTTTAATCCGAATGTTGCGAGATTTGCGCAAAACGTTGGCGAAACAGAAGAAAATCCCGCCGTATGTGATTTTTCAAGACCCTTCTTTGGAGGATATGGCTACGCAATATCCGATAACGATGGATGATATGACGAAAATTACGGGTGTGAGCGCGGGTAAAGCGGCGAAATATGCTCGTCCGTTTATCCAAATGATTGCCAAATATGTGGATGAAAATGAGATTGACCGTCCGCAAGATTTTGTCATCAAACAAGTGGCGAATAAATCGAAAACCAAAGTGACGATTATTCAAAGCATTGATAAAAAAATACCGTTGAATGAGATTGCGCGACAAAATCAATTGTCGATGCACGACCTGATTCAAGAATTAAATTCTATCGTTACGTCAGGAACCAAAGTAAATTTGGATTATTTCATCAATGAGGCAGTGGATGAATTTGCGCGGGAAGAAATCCGCGATTATTTTATGACGGCGGATACAGATGATGTTGAAATTGCATACAAAGCGTTGAAAGACGATGATATTCGATATGAAGAAATTGAATTGATTCGCTTGAAATTCTTATCAGAAATGGCGAATTAAAGACGACTTATTAGCACTAAATCTTAAAATGGCATCTACTCAACCGAATAGATGCCATTTTTTGTTTTAAAATTCCTGTTTTAAAAATTTAAAATTCGCGTATTTAAAACAAACAAATACGAAAAAAAAACATTTTTAATGCCCAAAACGTTTTAAAAGACATGCCTTTTAAACATTTTATACAAAAATTAAAAACTGAATTTATAAAAAGATTGTTTGTTTTTAGGTCATATTTAGAACGGCTTATATTTGTTTAATGCTGTCATAAACCGTTTAAAATCAGTGAAAAACGAGGTAAATTGTATCAAATTTATATAAAATGAATAAGATTTAAAAAAATCTACAAAAAATTTTAAAAATTTTTATTTAGAATATGATTCAAAATAGATTCATAAATGTTTGAATAACAAGCGTTTAAGAACGGAAAAAACAACAAATTGTAGAACAAATAGAGAAAAAAGCGGCATATAGCGAACAAATATTTTGACAATGTTTGTTTCTAAATTGAAATTGTTTTACCTTTGTCCCGAAGATTTTAAAACACTTTTCAAAAGCGTTTTAAAATCCAATTGGACAAATTTTTTTTTCACCTTAAACCACAACAAGCCATGATACGAGAAGACAGGGTATTGTTAAATGACCGTTTTGTAAAAGTCTTCCAGATTCTGGAATCGAAAGGCGTTATCGTCAAAAATGATCGCAACGGCAGAGGTGTCGGCGATGTAGCAGAAAAAGTACTCGGCAACAAGAGTTATGGACATATCATTCGCGCTTATTTAGATACATCTTCCAAAAGAGTGATTGATTACGGTCAAGCTCGCGCTTTTTGCCGCGCTTACGGCGTGAGTGAAGAGTTTGTGATTGAAGGCACAGGCAGCCCTTTTGCAACCGATACGCCAAATTCGGAGATTTACAACATGTATCTCCATACCGAAAATAAAAATAACGGTAATATTCTTTTCACAACGACCCAAGCATTTGCGGGTTCGACCGCGGGTTTGGACACTTTCGCCCGCGAATCCAATAATTACTTCTCTCTACCCGGCATTACAGGCAATAATTTGGTCGCCTTCCCGATTATGGGCAATTCGATGGAGCCGATTATTTGCAATGGCGATGTGGTGGTTTGCCGCGAAATGGGCAATTTCAATGACATTAAAGAAAATGACATCTATGCAGTGCGTTCTAATGGCTCTGTTTGGGTGAAATACGTGCAAGTCATCAAGACACGCGGTCGCGTTTCGCACTTGAAATTGATGTCTGCGAACTATCTTGAACATGACCCGTTCACCGAAGAAGTAACGGATCATACGCGTTTATATAAAGTAATCCGTCGTATCAGTCAGTTTTAAGAAATGAGAACTGATTGATAATCAACCGATTTGATACGAATCAAGGTCGGCGAGGTTGCAACCTCGCCGACCTTTTGGATTGACCTTTTGGATAGCTATTGAACTACTTATCGTTAAAATTTTCTCTCGTTTTAATATCCTGCTGTTTTTTTGATGCGATGCCCCGTTGCATGACGACGGGTGTTTTAATATTTTTTTTGCCAAAATGTTAGATGAATGGTTACTTTTGTCGTGAAAAACAAAAATTGCGCTTCATGGGAACGATTTTACGCAAATTAGTACGCAATCTGAATCTTTTATTGGTTATTTTAACCCTTTTATCCTATTTTGCTCCGAAAACGCCGCCTGATAAATCTTGGTTATTGATATTTTTGGGTTTAGGTTATCCTTGGTTGTTGTTGGCGAATTTTTTATGTTTAGTTTTCTGGATTTTCAAATGGGATCGATGGGCATGGTTGTCGGGAATTACTTTGTTGCTCGGGATTGGGCATATTCCGTCGGTTATCGGCATGCATCCGATAGGCGAAACGGTTACTGCTGCGCCTTGTAAAGTGTTGACTTACAACATTAACTACTTGGAACTCAATAACTTCCGTAAAAGCAAAGCACAAGCGGCTGTTAAAATGAATCATTTTATCGAAACCACCGCGCCAGATGTAATTTGTCTGCAAGAATCGGCGGCGGGTCCGCGCAATTGGGAAAAAAATTGTGCTACCTTACCCATTTTGCGGAATTATCCATTTTACACCCTCGAATTGACGAATCAAGTCAATATTGCTTCCAAAAAACCGATTTTGGCACATGGCAATGTCCCGTTATTCAAAGGCAATGGTTCTAATGGCTGCACTTTTGCGGATATTGAAATGGGCAATCAAACCATTCGGTTTTACGCGCTGCATTTGCAATCCAATAAAATTTCGATGATGGCAGATGAAGTTGCCAAAAAAGGCGATGTTCAAAATGAAAAAACATGGTTTGAAATCGAAAAAATGCTCCGAATTGTCAAAAAAAATACGAAAATTCGGGCTACACAAGCCCGTCAAGTCAAGGATCATATCTTAAAAAGTCCTTATCCTGTGGTCGTTTTGGGTGATTTTAATGATAATCCCATGTCGCACACCTATCATATTATTGCAGATAAATTGAAAGATGGTTTTCGTGCAAAGGCTTTCGGACGGAGTACGACCTATTCGGGCAGTATTCCCGGTCTGAAAATTGACCATATTTTGACTTCGCCAAGCATCAATTTTATGAGTTATGAGATTGTGCGTGTCCCGTATTCCGACCATTATCCAACGATTGCACAACTCCATTTTTGAATCAAGAATGATTTTTTTTATGAATCCAACAATCAAAAAAGCGGTTTTAATATTTTTAATAGGCATTTTCGCACTCAGTTCCTATCAAATGGTGCATTTACCGCTTTGGGGCTGGTGGACCTTTGTATGGTCCATCACGTTTTGGGCTATTTTAGTTTTGCTTTTTGAAAAACGATATGAAACCAAATGGTTGCTCTATTCGACGATTGCGGGCGCATTTTTGGCAATCGGCTTTCCACCTTCGCCTTTGACACCATTGATGTTTGTAGGCTTTTTCCCGTTGTTAATCATTGAAAATGAATGGATTACGCAAAACGATAAAACACAAGGTATTTTCAAATACGCTTTAAATGCGTTTGTGATTTGGAATGTGGGCGCAACTTGGTGGGTCTCGAATGCAGGTTTCGTAGGCGGTTTTTTGGCAAATCACCTCAATTCGTTGTTCATGGCAACCGTTTTTTGGGCATTTTGCAAAACGGATAGAATTTTTCAAAATAGCGATACTTTAAAACCATTATTTAAAAAAATATTAAAATATGTTGCATTTATAACGTATTGGATTTCATTTGAATACTTGCATTTAAATTGGGAATTATCTTGGTCTTGGTTGAATCTTGGAAATGCTTTTGCCCAAGTGCCGATGTGGATTCAATGGTACGAATATACAGGGATTTTTGGCGGGACGTTGTGGATATTGTTGTCTAATATTTTGATTTTTGAAATTTATTTAAATCATAAAACGATTCAACGCCCGCAATTGTACTTAAAATTATCATGGATTATTTTGCCTATTTTGATTTCGGGAATACGATATTTTACGTTTGATTTAAATACAAAACAAAATATGGCAACGGTTGTTTCCGTACATCCCGATTTTGAACCTTTTTCTGAAAAATTCAACATGTCTGCCGACCAACAAGTGCAAGCATTTATCCGTTTTTCTGCTACACAAGTCGATTCGACCGTCGATTATTTACTTTTTCCAGAAACGAGTTTCAATTTTGGCAAAATAGACAGTTGGCAACAACAAATGATGGTTCAAAATTTAAAAGCATATGTGAATCAATACCCGAAATTAAATTTGGTAACAGGCATCAGTGCTTTAAAAGTTTTCAAAAAAGGGGAACCGCATTCTCGCGCAACCCGCACCTACAGGAGTTTTTCAGATACCACTTTTTACGAAGCGTATAATGCTGCTACTCAAATCACTGCGCAAACCGATTCGATGCCTTTGGCAATTAAAAGTAAATTAGTTCCAGGGCCCGAATTGTTACCTTATAGCCAATTTTTGTTTTTTTTAAATCCCATTTTTGCAAAATTAGATGGTACTGTGGAAGGTTTAGGCATGCAAAAACACCGTTCTGTCTTTTTTAACAAAACACACACGACTGGTGTAGCACCGATTATTTGCTATGAATCTATTTTTGGCGAATATTGTGCTGAATATGCGCGACGCGGGGCGCAAGCCTTTTTCGTCGTGACGAATGACGGTTGGTGGGATGATAGTCCTGGGTTTCGACAACATGCGTTGTTTAGTCAATTGCGGGCGATAGAATGTCGGCGCGATGTGGTGCGTTCTGCGAATATGGGGCATTCGTGTTTCATCAATCAGCGCGGTGACATGACGCAACAAACCGCTTACGGTAAAGGTGGCGCGATAAAAGGGACGATTCGACTTAATTCCGACCTTACTTTTTATGCCAAATATGGCGATTTGATAGCAGTCGTATCCGTTTGGTTCGCAGGTTTTTCAATGATAATTGCACTTTTTTTTCGATATAAAGGATGATAAGTGCGGTAAGTTGCAACTTGCCGCACTTATCATCCTTTATATCGATTCGTATAGATTTTTTCACCTGCCAAAACGATGTTATATCTATCCGCAAAAGCACTATCCGCAAACTTTTTATCACTAAACTCAATAAATGCAAATTGTTTATTTTTTACAGGATCTTGTTTTAGCACTATTTTTTCAATTTTCCCATATGGAGCGTATAAGTCACGCAAATCCGCTTCGGAAGTCGTATTGGGAATCATTGATATATGTAACGTTCTACTTTGGGAGTTATCCCTTTTCTTTCCACTTAAAAAGGGAAGCATTTCAGTCTTAATATAGGTGAGTGCTTTATCAATATAATCTTTATCAATACTATTTTCTGAATATTCATACGCTAAACGAAGCGTTCTTTGTGCCTCCATTATATATCTTTCAAAATCTTCTTTCGCCCTACTTTTTATCCTAATATTGGCACTTTCGTTAAACGAAGATTCACACCGCTTGGCAAGATCTATTAAAGCCCTGCCTTTTTGGTCAAGCAAATGGGAATTGGTTGCTAAATTGGGATATTGTTGGATTGTTTTATGGACAAATTCAACGACAACATCATCATTCCCTAATTTTTTATACGTAAAAGCGACTTGAATCAGTTGACGTTCTTCTAAACGCCCTTTTAAAGCGATGTCTAATAATTGCTTCGATAAGGCTAAAGCATCCTGTTTTTTATCATTTCTAACAGAACTTAAGGTTTCTGAAAGAACAACAAGCGTATTAGGGCGAATTTGTTGAAAATCAATCGTATTGCCCGAAAACAATTCTAATATTTTTTCAGGGCTACCTAATAAATTATTGACATCACAAAAAGATTCTAAAGCACGATAATTAAAGAGGTCTTCCAGAAGGACTGCTTTGAGCTTTTTAAAAGCGGATACATAATTTCTAATAACAATATCACTTTCTGCCTCCGAAATTTGTTTCATGATTCGGTGTCTTGGATGGGCAGGTAAAATACAGGTAATACTGTCAGGATCCACCTCAAATATTGGTTTCGGGCAACCTTCTTCTTGCATCGAACTAATGATTTTCTCAATACCCGAACCTTGATGTTGTGCAAGATTGAGTTTGTGAAAGACTCTTCCAAAGGCTTGATTGCGCCAAGACGCTTTTGCTTTACCTGTTTTGAATTTAACCGCATCTAAATTAAACGGCAGTCCGCCTGGAGAGTAGATTTCGATTCTATCACTAAAAACCTCTATTCTGGTAGGTTGGTCCATTTCATAATCTCTATGTACGATGGCATTCACCACTGCTTCTTTTAAAGCAATTCGGGGATATTTCACTTGATTCGCATTCTCTGCCCCTTTATCAATGGCAATCGTTGACTCAATATTCAACAATTCTATGATTTTATGAGCTTGTTCTACAACGGTTCCGGTTATCCATTGCGTTTCGGCTTCTTGTTTACTTTTATCCATTCCAGAGAAAATCGTAAAAATAGAGTAAGCACCCGTGCAAAAATCAATCGGCTTTTTTCCAAATAGGGTTAATGCAAAATTTTTAGGATGAACAGGCTTATCAATACCCATTCGACCCAATAGCGGCGGAATAAATTCTTCTATTTTTTCTTTATCTGAAAGATAATCCGTAATTGACTTGTTGGAAGACCATAATCTCATGGTCTGTAAATATTGGCGTAATATTAATTCATCAATATCTGTAATAGTGGCTTTAGTATTAAGGCGTTTATCCCAGGGTTCCAGTTGCCCTTTCCGCCTCAGCAATTCTCTAATGAAACCATTCGTAGCTTCTTTCGTATTATAATCTGTTTTTATAAAATATCTCGGAATATCGTCTCTGTCATTTTTATAACTGTGTGCATAAGGAGTCGCATCCATTGTAAATACCAATATTTTACGGGTCGAATCGTCTGGAACGTCTAATTCATCCACTTTTGGGTTCAGTGGTGGATTGACTCTGGTGGAATTAGTACAATCATTTATAACTCGTTCCTTGACTTCTTTGAGTCTTTGGGCGGTTAAACCAACATATTGTACGGCTTGAAAACCATGAATATCTTTCATTTCTTTTGCACCGCAGACCAGATAGCCACCACCCAAATTTAAAAAATCATTCGCAAACGCAACCAGTGTCTCAATAACATCTTTGATATTGGCAACATTTTCTTTCCATTCTACAATACCACTTTCTCGGGTTGAAAGCTCTGTAAGATTGATTATATTACTCATATTGCATTTTATTAATTGTATATAACAATGATTTTAAGTGTAATAAAAAATAGCATTAAAAAAAAGCATTTCTACCAAAATGGATTCTTATTTTTTTAAGACCCTGATTCCGAAAGTTGATTGAAATTTTCAACAAAAATAAGGTATTTTTTGTCAAAATGATTCTGTAAAAAAGTTTATTTTTTTTAACAAAAATCGGGAACTATTTCAACTTTACATTTGTTTTGCATACGCTTTTAACCAAAGCCTGAACTGTCTCTTTTCATCGAAAATGCCCATTCTAAATTCGTTATGGCTCTTAAAATTGGTTCGTCCGCACCTGATTTTACCCTGTTTGCAGATTCTAAAAAAGAAGTGAAACTGCACGACTTGAAAGGTAAAAATGTCGTTATCTTGTTTTTCCCCCAAGCCTTCACGAGTGTCTGCACTGCCGAACTCTGTGATGCCCGCGATAATATGAATGTGTATGAAACCTTAGACGCTGAGATTTTGGCGATTTCGGTGGATTCCATCTTCACACTCGCCCAATTTAAAAAAGAATATGATTATAATTTCCCTATGTTATCGGATTTTAACAAGGAAGTGAGTACATTATATGGCGTTTTGTATGAAAATTTTGTTTTCGGCATGAAAGGTGTTTCCAAAAGAGCAGCTTTCGTCGTGGATAAAAAAGGGATTTTACGCCATATTGATATTTTGGAAAATGCGGGTAAAATGCCTAATTTTAAAGCGATTAAAACCGCTTTAGAACAACTAAAGCATTGATAATCCTTTTATTATAAAAAATAACTCAGAATTATGAAATACCAATTAGAGACCGTAGAAGTGTTGGAAGATGTTGAACTCGAATTGGACAGCATTGTTTTCGATGCGCATTTAATTGTCTATAATGATGAAGTCAACACGTTTGATTGGGTGATTCAATGCTTCACGCAAATCCTGCGACACACTTCCGAACAAGCAGAACAATTGGCTTGTATCATTCATTACAAAGGCAAAGCGACCGTCAAAACGGCGGCAAAAAAAGTTTTATTGCCTTTCAAAGATGCGTTATTGGAACGCGGACTGGCTGCTGTTATCGAAGAAACGGTTGCGTAAAGTACTGAAAAACAATCTTTTATACCGTTTGGAGGGTTTCAAATCCTCCAAACGGTTACTTCTATACTTTGCAGTTGGTGATTTTTGTGATACAATGGATGTACGGATTGAACGGATTCGCACCGATTAGTACGGATTTTTTTAAAAAACAACAAATCCGTACCAATCGGTGCGAATCCGTTCAATCCGTTCAATCCGTACATCCATTATACCGCAAAACCATTGTGAAGTATATAAAACAATCCTTTATATGCCTGTTTTCTGGCTGCATCCTGACCGTATTGAATTTCCAAATCCGAATTTTGCCGATGAAGACGGCATTGTGGCAGTGGGTGGAGACCTCTCGCCGAAACGGTTGTTATTGGCGTATCGCAAAGGGCTTTTTCCTTGGTACAATGAAAATGAACCGATTTTATGGTGGTGTTTGAATCCGCGTTTAGTGTTGTTTCCCAAAGATTTATACATTGCAAAAAGCATGCGTCCTTATTTCAATCAACAAAAGTTTAAAGTGACTTTTGATACGCAGTTTGAGCAAGTGGTGCGGGCTTGTCAGCAAAATGCGCGGAGAGGGCAGGAAAATGGGACTTGGATTTCGGAAGCTATTGTGGAAGCATATGTGCGGATGCACGATTTGGGTTTTGGGCATTCGGTGGAAGTTTGGCAAGACGATATTTTGGTGGGCGGATTGTATGGGATTTCGATTGGGAAGGTTTTTTTTGGAGAATCCATGTTTGCAAATGTGAGTAACGCCTCGAAAGTGGGTTTTATCACGTTAGTACAACGGTTGACGGCATTGGGTTATTGGCTTATTGATTGTCAGCAACAGACGCAACACCTGTCCTCTATGGGTGCGCAACCGATTCCAAGAACGATGTTTTTAAAAATTTTGAAAAAAAATGAACTTGAACCCGATAAAGAAGGTTCGTGGAAATCGTGGAATAGTTGAATTCGAAACCGCCTAAGTACTTCAAGTTAAATAACCTATCCAAAAGGTCGGCGAGGTTGCAATCTCGCCGACCTTGATTCGATACCAATAGGTTGATTATCAATGAGTTCCATTTGGATCGTTTATTGCGATTCAACTACTTAATTCAAAAAATATGATTCAAAAAAATATTTTTATAATAATGATTATCAGCACTTTATCCTGTACCGAGAAAACGGCGTTTGAAGATGAAACCATTTCCAAAGAGCGCGTTCGGATTGAAACGGGGAAAGATGTTGAAATCATTTATAGCGATTCTGCTCACATCAAAGCACGAGTGACGGCTCCCGATTTGTTATACTTTACGGATAAAAATAATCCAAAACAAGAATTTACACATGGTGTGAAAGCCTTTTTTTATGATTTGGCAGAGCAACAACAGAGCGTTTTGGTCGGCAAATATGCGATTCGCGCCGAACAAAAAGGCATAACGATTATCCGTGATAGTGTCATTTGGGAAAGTACGGTGGAAGGTCGATTGGAAACATCGGAATTGGTCTGGGATGAACGCACCAATATCATTTCGACCGAAAAACCAGTTACGATTCGCCAAAAAGGGCAAATTATTCATGGAATTGGGTTTAAAACCGATGAAAAATTGCAACGCTGGCGCATCAATGTCCCAACAGGACAGATGAAAGTAGATGATATTACAAAATCTTTACAATAAGTAGTTAAAGTTAAATAATCGACAACAACGTTTGGAGGGTTTCAAACCCTCCAAACGTTATACGATGTTGTACTATCTTGAAAATCAATATTTTAGCAGGTATAATTGTTTGTCGATTCTTTAATTCGTACCATTCCCTGATTCAAGAAAGGAATTAGGCAAATCGCCGATACGCATTAAACAATCGCTCTGGCAATTCGTCTCGACAAGCTGATAAATAATCATTATATGAACAAGGTATCAAACGGTGTCTTTCCTGCTTTTTGCGGGTTTTGACAGGTATTTGAACCCACC
>JBDLWG010000469.1:0-5376 GCA_039804385.1 Bacteroidota bacterium | reverse complement strand
CCTTCTAAGCATCCTAATTCAAAGGATTGTTAGAATATTTTGCATTTAGAATTAAAACATCCTTATAATCCTTTAAATCATAAGCATCCTAATTCAAAAGGGCTTACTTCACGCGTTGACTGTGTAAAGCCCGAACCCAACCATATTGTTTCGTCCACTTCTTCGTTTTCGGGGTATAGACGAAAAACATATCAATCGTTTTAATGGTGAAATCCGCATACACTACTTTTCCATTCCGAGTGCCTTGAAAGGTTTGTTTGATTTCGTATTGCACTTGATAGTTATCAGGACTCAATTCCTTCGACTGTGCTACTTTCACCAACTCAAAGCCAATCTTGACTTGCTCGTATTTGAGATTAATGAGCCGTGTGAAATAAGCAGCAGGAGTCAAACTTGTTTTTTGGGAGCCATTCGCAATCTCAATCATAGCTCCTTTTGCAAAAAGTTTCACCGCAGCAGCGGTGGTATAACGTTTTTGGTTTTCAGAATTACTTTTGTCCGCGAGAAATTTCACGGTTTCTTGGAAATCTTGCAGGAAACTTTTAGCTTCCCCTTCAATGGCATAAGGAAGTGTCGGTTCGGTTTGGCGCGGCATTACCGTTGTCGGGCGTTGCGCCTGCAACGGCACAAGGAAGCCTAAACCCAATATTAAAAATACCTTTTTCATAAATAAACCCAGAACTAATGATGAATGATGAATCCGTCTTGCAAAGATATGTTTTTTGGGGCATGTATCAAGCCCATTCGATTGGAATTGCCCTTTCAAAAATCGCTCAAAAATTGAAAAAAACAGGTTTTAGACGTAAATTATAGACGGAATATTGTATTTTTGCCACGTCGTTCCCGCGATTGCGTCGTGCGACAGCCCACAAAAAAGTGTTATATCCCTAAAAGTGCTTCGCACAAACCGTTCACATGGCAAAACCGAACGAGTCCCAATGGTATTATCTATCTGGAACCATCTATTACATCACCGCTATCGTCGTAGCCCTTGGCGCATTTCTGTTCAAATGTTGTCCCGCAGAGACTCCGACCGTACTCAATCCACCCGTGTCAACGCCAACGGATCCATTACCGACCGCAATGCAAGACTCGTGTAAAAACGTAGAGGAAGCCCTCAATCAATGGGTGAATCAAGCGACTTCGCTGTCTTCGGCGATGCAACTTTTGAGTCCTGAGACGAGAGCTCAAAGACAATTAGCAGATGATTCCATCATGGAGGAAGGCTTGTTGAGCGATTATTTGCAGCGACTTAGAATCCATCCGAAACCGCTTCACATCCAAACGTGTCAGTGGGATACGGCAAATCAACACATTAAAATATTGATTTTCAAAGATTAATATATTTTATAATTTTACATAAAAAATATTTTTTCATGTAAAAATTTATACAAGTCGCCTATTTTAGTAGGATTTTACATATAAAATTTGGTTTCAATTCAAAACAGATTGGTTGAAAAAAGTGCGGACAGTTGCAACTGTCCGCACTTTTCCTATTTTTTGATTTTCTAACAAAATGAATATCTTAGCTTTTTACTTGAAGGGATTGCTCCATTTTTCCGCTGTTGCCACACCTGTATCAGTCAACGTTTTCAAAAAAGCCACCAAAGCCGCTTTTTGAGCTGCTGTCATATTCATCCGAATTGGATTTCCATTGGCATCTTTGAGGGCATTGCCCAAAGTCGGATGATTTTTAATCCCACTATTATAATGTTCGACGACTTCCTCCAAGGTTTTGAACCTACCATCATGCATATACGGTGCAGTCTGCGCAATATTTCGCAAAGTAGATGTTTTAAACCGTCCTTTGAAAAGAGCTAATTGTGGAAAAGTCTCTCCCGCGCCCAAATCGGTGGTCGAAGCGGCATCAATGCCATTGTTTGCGGGACCAGGCACATCATTGATAAAGGCTTCTGTCGTGTGGCAACCAAAACACGCGCCGCCACCCTGTGCAATGGGTTGTAAGAAAAATTGTTTACCCATATTTTCTTCGGCGGTGAAGTTCGGAAAAGGCGCACCCGGTCCATTGACTTGCGCTCGACCCAAATCATATTTGGCATTCGTGCTGACAATACTTCTAATAAATTGTGCCAACGCTTTTGCAACACGGTCACTGGTCACCGTTTTATCGCCAAACGCTTTGGTGAATAAATCAGGATAATAGGTTTGCGCCGTGACGCGCTCCACAACGCCCGTCAGCGTCATGCCCATTTCGACGGCATCTTGGAAAGGCATTAACACTTGCTCTTCCAAAGTGGCAGCGCGTTCATCCCAAAAAAAACGACCGCGTTGGTAATAACGAGCATTAATCAGCGTCATCGAATGACGGCGCGTATTGCCACCTGAAAAGCCTTTACTTAAAGTGGCAGTATCGGAAAAACTTTTGGTTTGCACATGGCAAGAGGCACAGGCAATCGTGCGATTGGAACTTAGATTTTTGTCATAAAAAAGGACTCGACCAAGTGTCGCACCATCATTTGTGACGGGATTAGAGGCAGGCGTATTGTCGATGCCATTGATAGAACTGGGGAGTCCAGCCCCTGCATTAGTCGTAAAATGGCTTGGTAAATTCAGATTTGCGTAGTTAAAAACGGTTGTCGGCAGATTCAACGGGTTGATAACGGGCGTTACAGGCGTATCCGTGCCTTTGTCGCAAGCGGCAAGCCAACAAAATAGGCTGCCTAAAACAAACAAAATTGATTTTTTCATTCAAATAATTTGGTATTTAGACGTTTAGTAGGATGAAAAGTTTAAATTAATCCAGTCCATGAAATCAATTTTGTTAGTATGTTTTTGGGGGATGTCCCTATGTCTTTTTGCCCAAGATACGATTCCACCACCGATATTCGGGGAAGCAAAGCGGGATACAGAGCGCGTTTATACCATTGTGGAGTCTGAACCAAGTCATCCACAAGGGGAAAAAGCACTCTTCAAATGGCTCAGTGCGAACTTGCGTTATCCCACCCTTGCCCGTGAAAATGGGACGGAAGGAACGGTGTATCTTTCTTTTGTGGTTCAAGAAGACGGTTCCATCGCTGATATTACGGTCAAGCGCGGCTTGAAAGATGGATGTACGGAGGAGGCGATTCGATTGGTGAAAGCGATGCCCAACTGGAATCTCAGACGCAGAGACAGACGGGTGAAATTGAATTATACCATACCCATTAAATTCAAATTAGAATAAATAATCCAAGTTGCGCGGTAGGCGGCTTCGCCGCCCAAAAAGAAGGAGCTAAGGGCGTGTGTGTTTTGTTTTTAAAATGTTGCGAAGCAACATTTTAAAAACAAAACACACACGCCCTTGAAAAATCGTTTTGCCGCCCTTTGTTTGTGCTAATTTAAATTCCATCAACGTTTCATTTTTGAAACGTTGATGCGCATTCCAACTGGCTTCATCATGCAAATCGCGTAAATACTGCTCATACGCGGTACGTTTGCGTTTGCTTAATTTGGCAACTGCCAATTTTTCTTTGGCTTTATGGATGCCTTTCCAAAATCTCCAAAATGGTGATATTTTCTTTTAAGAGTTCACTTAAAAAGCCTTCTAAGATTTCAAAATCGGCTTTATCTCGAAACATATGTTTGATAAACCAAGCAAATCAGACGATTTCCGTAAATTTTGCAGGAATATGGGTATTTGCCATGTATGTTGTACATTGAGAGCGTTAGAAAAGACAAAGATAGGATTTTTTTAAAATTGGGTAGTCGGGAAACTTATTTCCTGCAAATTACGGGCAATAAATTTCCCGACTACTGCCATTTACGCCAAAGCAAGCAAAAACAAACCACAAGCAATAATGCCCAAAATGAACCCTGCTCTTGCAAGTCCTCTGCCTTTATACTCACTTGGATTTGCCTTAATTTGTTTCAAACCCATGTAACTTAACACAATTCCAACAATCGCACTCGCCAAACCCAACCAACTAAAATACAAAATAAGCCCGCAAAGTCCCGTTACAAAACCAGCAATTGCATAACCATTATACGATGCTTCGTCATTGGAAGTCGGCGTGTCGGTACGCCGCGCAGTCGTATTGCCCGTATTCCTGTAAATTATTTCGCCATCCGCCGCTTTGATACTCAAAATATCCTTCTTGTACAGGATCGTTTCAGGGTCATTCGGTTTGCCACACCGTTTGTACTTCACCTCAATTGGGGAAATTTGAATGATATTGGCTTCAATTACATCTCCATCTTTTAAAACAATTTTGGCACAATCTCCTGGCATTCCATTGGAAATCAATGACTTAGAAGTGAAATGTTTTATTTTAAATTGCAATACTTTCAACAAAAGACGGTCTTTCAAAGACAAATGAGTGGGTTGTTGAATCGCGGATTGGGTAGGTGTTTGAATGGTTGAATAGGCTGGCGTAATTGCCAAACAAAGGCAGCACAACACATAAAAATAGGCGCAGTAGGCGTGTCTCATAAGTTTTTTGCTTTTCTGAGTTAAAAAATGACATAAAAAGAAATTCCTTTTCCGAAACCTATCGAAAAAAGGTAAAAGACGTGACGCAATAAAGGTGAAAAAATTCAAAATCGGAGTACAATAAGGTAAATCACGGGTTTCATTCAAAAGTATGTTGGTTCATTCGCGGTTCGCTTGTAACGTTTTCACAAAAACTGAATGCAAATCTATATGATTTTAAG
Organism: Bacteroidota bacterium; assembly: GCA_039804385.1. Lineage (GTDB taxonomy): Bacteria > Bacteroidota > Bacteroidia > Chitinophagales > Saprospiraceae > JAAFJT01. The sequence continues at coordinate 726 of JBDLWG010000469.1, read as the reverse complement.
CCAAATTTCCAAACCTTAGTTTTTATTTTTTTATTTTTTATATTTTTTTTAAATAATATGTTTTAAGGAATGTGAAAACAATAAAGTATCAACTTTTTGGAGCGTTTATTCAAATTCCTTGATTCCTAATTCAAATGAAATGTGATACTTTATTTTTTTTTACGTTCCTTATTGTTTTTCATGGTCGTAAAGTTCGTTTTTTTTGAAAAAAAATCAACACTTTTGCGTCCGTTATGCTTTTCTTACAAAAAAAATATATAATGAGCAATATCAAGACGTTACATCATCAAGATTTTAAAATATTCATTCCAGAAGCCCAAATTCAAGCTCGCGTTCAAGCGATTGGTCAACAAATTGTGGCAGATTATGCAGGTAAAAACCCACTTTTCATTGGCGTTTTGAATGGTGCATTTGTCTTTGCAGCCGATTTGTTGCGTGCTTGTGAAGGCATTGATGCAACGATTTGTTTTACCAAATTGGCATCCTACAAAGGCACGACTTCCACAGGCACAGTCCATACATTAATTGGCTTAGATACGCCTTTAAAAAATCGACATATCATTATCATTGAAGATATTATAGATACAGGAAAAACATTAAGTGTGTTTTTAGAAATCGCCCGTTTGGAATCCCCTGCGTCGATTGCGTTAGCCACATGTTTGTTGAAACCCACCGCTTTGCAATATCCGTTGCAAGTCGATTATTGTTGTTTTGAAATTCCGAATG
>JBDLWG010000468.1:0-8352 GCA_039804385.1 Bacteroidota bacterium | reverse complement strand
TTGAATGAACGCGTGGAAATTTTTTACATTTTGAAAGATAGAACCTTGGAATACATGATGAAAGTGAAAAAAAGCGGGCGATTGGCAATACGTGCGAAATTGTCTTTTTAAGTTTGATTTTTTTAAAAAAAATGCTACTTCATTTTCAAAGATAAGTAGTTGAAAGGAAAAAATCGACAAAAAGAGATCCCTACTAAAAAATTGATTATCAAGGGAGTATAACGTTTGAAGGGTTTCAAACCCTCCAAACGTTGTTGTCGGTTCTTTTAATTCAACTACTTAACTTTCCTATTCAAACTGAAAACTCAGAAGATTAAATAATAAGTTGCATCGCTGCGTCATATTGTTCTTTCGAAAGGTTTCCCATCCGAGAACAGCCTTTAAAAATTTAAAAAACCCTTCCATTTTACGGCGTTGCAGGTCTAATTAGTACACGAATTGAGCCGAGATCACATCGATTACTTCATAATTCGCAATGATTCGCAACGGTTCGTTGAAAAGAGGAGTCCCCTGATAATCAATGATTTAGAATCCTAAATGGCTTTGCAGATACTCCTTTTGCAAAGCCATTTAGGATTCTAAATCATTGATTATCGTTTTAATAACACCAATTGTTTTCGATTAAAATCCATCCCATCTGCGCATTTGCCCTTGATGCAAACCATATACGCATCAGGTTGTGCATACACGTCATTCACTTTGCCGTCCCAACCATGATTCGGGTCAGGCGTGGAAAACATCAATTGTCCCCAACGACTATATACGGATAATTCAAAATCTGTTTTTTCCAAAATCACGCTTTGAACAAATAAAATATCGTTATCACCATCATCATTTGGCGAAAAAGCTTCAGGTAAGAAAACAGAACGTTCATTACAAGCTAATGGTATGATTTCCAATCGTTTACCTGCTTTTCCAACCATCCCATTCCAAGTGGAAAGCGTATCGATGCAGCCAAAATTATCTCGAATCATGACATTTACATCCGTAGTTTGTTTTAAAATTACCTCTGCTTTGGCATCTCGAATGCCGCCAAAAAGGGCAAAACCTGTTGGATTGGCTGTCCATTGATACGTGTAATTTGGGTTATTCGGGGTTGCTTCGTATCGAATGCGGTCATTCGGCAAGAAGGACGTGGAAGAATCAACCAATTTGTTGTTTTTAAAGGCGGATAAAGTGGCTTTAAACCGTCCCAATCCATTGATTCGGACACTCGTATCCAAGACACAACCGTATTGATTTTGAAAATGTCCTTTTAAAAAACCATTGGTTTCGCCTTTGATGATTGGATTTAAAAGCGTATTGGAACCATTGATGAAGTTCGCAGGTGCCCAACTCGAATTCAAATTATCTTGTAATCTTAAATTTTTAGTATTCAACGCCCGTTTATCATACCAACACAAATTTATAATTGTATCTAATTGAATTTGAACAGATTGACTCACTAATTTGACCGTATCGCGCCGCGAACAAAGCGAATCACCAATTGTTGCAATATACACGACATCTTGATTTTTGGAAATAATGGTCGAATCAATTTTATTCCCATTCGTATCCGACCAGCGCAAATTAGGTGCGTTTGTCGTTGCCCGCAAAATGCGCGATTCACCTGATTTACAAACGGTTAACCCGCCTTCGACCCAAGTAGATAATTGATAATTATTGATAGGTGGCACTTCGACCGCTTTCATTTTCGTACAACCATTCCCATCTGTCACCGTTAGACGATACGTATTGGGCGGTAAATTATTTATATTCGATTGATTACCAATATTTTGTGGTTTGTCCCAACGATAATTAAAAGGTGGTTTGCCACCAATCACGTTGGCAACGATTACGCCATTGAACGGCGGAATGCAATTGGACGGCGTAGCATTGGTATTCAAAACCATGGGTTCCGTGATGTTCAAAGGCATGACACGGGCGCAAAGTTTGGCATCCTTGACCGTCAAAATATAGGTATTTTGACTCGGATGTACCAAATCGCGCTGATTTCCAAGAATCACATTGGTCGATAATTGTCGCCATTCATAATGGTAAGGCGGCGTTCCACCGCTTACCGAGACGCGAAAGGTATCTTGCGGCGTTCCACAAATGCCGCCAACAGGCAAAATTTGAGTAATCAATGGCGGCGGCTCTGTCATCCTAAAACTATACGTAATAGATTCCGCCCCTGAACTGACCGTTACATAGTACGTGCCTACGCCAATGCCGTAAACCGTCGCACCTGCGGCTTGTCCATTGCTCCAACGATAACTATAAGTGCCTGTGCCGCCTGTCGCTTGTGCGGTTGCCGAACCATTCGTGAAACTGTAACAAGACGGCTCTTGTACGGCAACATTCACCCGCAATTGCGCGTAAATAGTTGCTTGTAAATGAATTATAATGCAAAAAGAGATTAATATTTTTGGGTATTTAAGTAACATGTTCACTACATTTTGTTTTTTAAAATTATAATTTTTTAATACTCAATACTTCTACCTTTCTGCGCTGAAGCGCGTCAATGCCGATAAGGGCATTTAGTTTCTTCGTTTCTTGTGCTGTTGGAAATAGATTTGTTTTAAAAGGCAATTGATTCACAATCAATTGTTTATTATCCAAATACGGCATTAAAACCCCATTTTGATATTGTTTTAAATCATTGTAAAACGCATCAAAACGGCGTTGCGCCAATTTCCGATTGTATTCAAAAGTGGCTACATCAGACGTGCCTGCGGAAACCGTTACTTCCAACGTTTCGCCCAAAAGCATGGATTGATGCAGCGCGTTATATAATAGGTGTATTTTTTGAAAATTAGGAATCACTTCTTGTTCAAAAAAGTCTAAAATCGTTCTATCGTAAGCGGGCAACTGATTGGTTTTTGCATATAATTGTTGAAGGCTGTCGCGCAAATCAACATATTTCAAATAAGATGATGCGTAACTCGTTTCAATACCCACTTTTGGAATATCATTATCAAAATACAACGCAATCGGAAACGCAGGCAATGCCACAGTCGGCAGGGTCGGAACAGGCGGAATCGGCGTAATGACCGCTGGTTCAATCACGGCGGGCATGGTTGAAGGCGTTGGCGCAGGCGTAACGGCAACAGACGGTTCTGGCGTTGGCGTTACGGGCGTAGGATTGGACGCATTCGGTTTGTGAATAAGCGGTGTTGATTCATATTTTTCGGTTGGTAAATCCTCCACTGGATTTGGTGTTGAGCCGATAAGTTCTTCTGGTTTCGATTCCGCAGCTACTTTTTTCTTGGCTTCTTTCGGTTGTTCAGGCGATTTTAAAGGCATTAATTTTGTAATATGAACTTCAAAACCACCATTCGCACAATTTAAACAAGCCGAATTTAAATTCACATCATAACCTGCCGAAATACGCCAATTTTCATAATTGAAACCCAATTGTGGAGCAATCGTCACCCAACCTGCTTTCAAATTTTGGCGCAATAAAACACCTGCTTCCACTGATTGTACGTCATTTAAAATATAATTAAAAGTCACTTGTTGCCCAATTTCATTGTGAAAGAGGGTTAAATCTTGAATTTGCAACCAAGTGTTGATTTTCAAATCCGTTTCTCGATTGATTCGATATTTCGCGCCGCCATGCAGCGACAAGCGCATTGGATAATTGACTTTGGAATCATTCCCAAACGTTTGTTTGGCACGATTCAAATGAAAAATGCCCAATCCAAGATGCCAATCTTGCCGACTATGCACTTTTTGTTGGTATAGAATGCCTGCGGATGCGTCCAAAAAGGTGAAATTTTGATTTTGCGCCAACAAGTCGTGAGTCGGCGCGTTTGGATTTACGGTCGTTCCTCCAAATTGGTCGCCCCACAGTAATTTCTGATTGGCATTGCTCCGTTGATGGATTCCGAATAAACCACCGATGCGCAACATTTTATTTTTTTCAAGGGGAAACGCATACGCAATCGACGCATCCAAATTTAAATGACTTAAATCCGAAATAGCCGCTTTTTCATATTGCAATTGTCCACCTATTGCCCAATAAGGTTTTGCACTTGTTTGGTCAAAACGATGTTGATAAGATAGAGCAGTGGTGGAAAAATCGGAGGTAGTAGCGAATGATTGCAAACGACTACTGATGTTTGCGACCGCTTGTTCTTTGAAAAAACCTGTTTGTGCGGGGTTGAGGTATAACGGCACACGCGCTGCATTGCTGAAATGTACGTCTTGTGCGGTAGCCCCAATGGAGATTAAAAGTCCGACGCAGGTAACGCAGGGGCGCAACCTACATAGGGAGGAGTATTGATTCATCGAGTTTGTTTTATTGATTTTGCTAAAAATATATGACTTTTGCAAATAACTATGCAAATATAAGCAATTGTTTTGAATATATTGCATTTAGGTATATGATTTTTATCAATTTTTTATCTAACCTTATCAAATAATAGCTTAAAAGTGGTAGCGTAGGGGATTTGAAAGGCTTTTGAGCCATTTGTGACGGGTAAAATAGGCTGTGGTCTGTTTTGTGATACAATGGATGTACGGATTGCACGGATTTTCACGGATGGGTACGGATTTTTGAAGTTATACTTTGCGTTGGGTGGTTTTGCGATAGGATGGATGTACGGATTTCACGGATTGGCACGGATGGATACGGATTGGTTGTTTATTTTAAAAAAATCCGTACCCATCCGTGCCCATCCGTGAAATCCGTACATCCATCCTATCGCAAAACCATCGTGCATAAAGTATATAACTCGAAAGCAGTATAAAAAATCCGTACGAATCTGTGAAAATCCGTGCAATCCGTACATTCATTGTATCACAAAACCACCTGACGGAAGTATATCATGCAATAAAAATTGGAAAAAAAAGTATAAGTAAATTTAGCACACACTTCGCTTCACCATTAACACATCGAATTTCAATGAAAATGAAACGACGAATTTTCATCACCTTGATTTTTATCAAAACGGGGCTTTTTGCCCAACAAAAAGCCATCAATCTCCTTGAAAATGGGAGTTTTGAGGATTCTGATTTGACAGGAGCAGTACTTTACTCCAATTCTGACTCAACCATATCGTATCATACGAAATCAATGCACTCAACCGTATCGTATCACACGAAATCATCCCAAGATTTTGAACATCGATGTCCTACTTGGTTAGCTCCTTGGTCGGGCAAACCTGACATAGTAGATTCGATGGCTCGACAGATGGTTAATGCTCGAACTTATGGCAAAGTGTTGAAGGCAGTTGATGGAAGACGCTTTATTCGGATGTTGGTACATGGTGCTTGGGATCCATTGCTATTGGTGCACCGTGATTATATCGGACAAAAATTGAAAAGCCCCCTTAAAAAAGGCGTGACTTACAAGATTGAAACCAATGCAGCGCGTTCTTTTTGGATGGCTATCAACAAATTAGGTTTTTTTTTCACGGAAAAACCTGTTCAAGTGGATGCTGCCAAAGATTGGAAAGGAAATTCGATTCAACCTCAAATTGTATTTGACTCGATTCTTTGCAAAATCCCGATGACTTGGTATCCATTATCGGTTATGTTTCGACTAAATATAGATGCCGAATATATGTATTTTGGCAATTTTGCAGCACCTAACACCTACCAAAAAATATATAGTCCGTTGCATGACGCGGCAGTTGACAAAAACCAAGCGTGTTATTACTATTTTGACCATTTTAATTTGGTAGCAGTGGATTCAATTGACACTCCTCCTGTACGTGAAACCCAATCGGCAAAACCAAAGGAAATTTTAATTTTAAGTAATGTTTTATTTGAAACCAATCGTGCCGATTTAAAACAGGCGCACTTGCCTGAATTAGATGGATTGTGTTCAAAAATGCTCCAAAACGCTCGTTGGACGCTTGTGATTACGGGACATACTGATAATCTTGGCAGCATGGCGCATAATCAACAACTTTCAGCCAATCGAGCGAATACAATTGCTGAATATTTGCAAAAAAAAGGCATTGATGCGAAGCGGATTCAAAAAAAAGGGGCAGGATCTACTCAACCGATTGCAGCGAATCAAACGCTTGAAGGACGTGAAAAAAATAGAAGAGTTGAAATTGAGATTCAACAAGAATAACGTTTTTAGAATCAGGAATGAAGGATTTTTAGGAATTACGGACGGATTGGCTTGGTTTTTTGCAAAAAAATCAAGCCAATCCGTCCGTAATTCTTGATTCTAACTAAAAGAGTACCGTATTAAATATTTTAAAAAAAAGTATAAGAAAAATTGCGAAACATATTGACAATATCCGCAATAAACCCTAACTTTGCAGGGTGTTTAATCATTGTTAACCAAACATTTACAAATATATCAAAATGTACATCAAAGCATCCCTAATTAGGACTCAAAAGAGCAACCTATTGGATTCTAAAAACGATTTCTTTTTGCAACGTCTTTTTGCAACGTCTTTTTGCAACGTCTTTTTGCAACGTTTTTTTGCAACGTCTTTTTGCAACGTTTTTTTGCAACGTCTTTTTTAGGCGACCCTGTTCTTGTGTCTAATTCTTTTTCCTATAAATTTAAATCGAAAATCCATTGGAGGGTACGCTATGCCCACTTATGGCAACTTTTGCGCAAATCGCTTGCGTAAAGGCAGTTTTTTGATTGCTTCAACTCAATATTCATGTACAATTCTTCCTGAAAAAATCCCGAACCTATCAGGTAGGCGCGGGAACGGTGGTTCTATGTTCTTGTCCATCGGAAACTGAAAACAATTGTGATTCACTCTTTAAAAGAAAAGAATGTCACCATAATAATAAAAAAATCCCGTCATCGCAAGGCGACAGACGGGAACGGCGGTTCGTTCATGTTTTAATCCGTCGGAATGAACGTAAAAAAGCATGTAAACCCTAATTTCAAATTATCATAGCTTTTCAAATGAAATATTTAAAAAAAGCCCTTTTTATCTTTGTCGTAGGATGTTGTATCAATGTTGTTTTTGGTAGAGGGAGCAAAGGTAATAATGCGACCCCGCAAATGCGCAATGTTGATTTATCTGTACCCTTTGGAAATTGCGCGATGAATCATCGTACTCTTAGGGAGTGTTGTATTTTTGATATCAATAACCCCAATGGTGCTAACAGCATTGGGGGGCTTGGACAACTGATTCAAAATTTTGATGGTACTTGTGCTTTCAATAAAATGGTCTTGTCCACCGCTTCCAATTTGAATAATTGCTGGCACGGTTCCCTTACCTTAACAAGCAAAAACTCTAATTGGAGTAATACGATTGATTTAGCGAATAGAAGTCAAATTTCGGTGCTGGGAGAAACGACTATCACCGTAAGCGTCCCAGTTGGTGAAAACATTGAGGCAACATTATCCGTGCTTGAACCCTGTATGCCTTTTCATTGTCGGGCGCGACCTCAAGAATTGCCCAGAATACAATGGCGTTCTGAGAATATTCTTAAACCCAATGAACCTCAACCATTCGATATGTTATTAAAGGAAACCAATATAAGCACCGTAGGGTTGTGTAATTAATTAAAAAAAAAATAAAAAGATGAAAAATAACCTTTCTTTAGTTTTTTTACTTTTGTCATTCATATCTTGTGTAAAAACAGTTGAAACCAATGACCATTATAATCATTTTCTGTTTTCGAAAAATCAACCTTCTTGGTCAGGAGACCCCCAATTATTAGATAAGTTAACTGCTTTTTATTTAAAAACCAAAGATGAAAAAGCGTTAGCAGGAGATATTTGGATTGAAAGAAACAATCCTATGGCGGATGGAAGCTTTGCGAATGGAGTCCTTGATACTTATATAAAAAGCGATGCTGGTGCTCAACTTAGTTTAGCGGCGGGCGGTCTAACGTACACCTTTAAAGAACACTCTGCAGGTCGTTTTTCAATGACCAATTCCAAAGAGGAGAAGTATCAATTGTATGGGCAGACGCTTACCATCGCATCTAAAATGGGAAACCAGCTACGGAAAAACGACACGACACTCAATTGGAATTCAAGCCTTTATATTCCAAAACCTTTAGCCGTGACTGGACTTGATGCAATAGAGAGAGTGCTTCCGATTTCTAAAAGTGTTGGGCGTACGATTACGTGGGTACCCGACCCTCATCCTGCGAATGATAAGGGCGTTATTATCAGGCTTCGGTATGACCCTGTGGTTGAAAAAATGCGCCCGAATACAGACGCTTTACCCACTCAGCGTATTGAAAAGCTGATTATCGTGCCTGATAACGGTCACTATCATATCACGTCCCTTGATTTAGAAGGGTTCCCCTTACCGCTTAAAAATTTCGAAATAACCATCTATCGCGGTAATTACCAAGTATCGGAGGGAAATCGTCCTGTTGCTTTTTTTGCGTTTGATTATTATACAACTCGGGGTGAATTAAATAATTAAC